>NZ_JAFEVH010000023.1:0-16959 GCF_048054155.1 Wolbachia endosymbiont of Nasonia giraulti | reverse complement strand
GATGACAGGATATTTGTTTCTAATTCTTTATAATCTACCAAACCAGTAGTTCTATTTGCTTGACTCATATCAAACCTCCATTTTTTATATCAATTTATTACTTTTTTTTCGGTTTGACACACTTTTTTGAACGTTCCCTTTAATTGTTAGTTTTAGGGTGTATTTTCATGTTCATTGCTATGAATGGGCAGAGCTACCTCTTCGAGGTAGCTCATCGGATCACCTAAATCATGCTCTATTTCTACTTCAAACTTGAACCCTAACTTCTCGCAAAATTTGTAGAAATATTCTTTAATGATATCAAATAGATTTCTGTCATCAATTGTGTAATCTCTCAATTTTCGGGGCACAGTAAGTAACAATTTGCTATCTTTATATATCACATCATCTTTCCCATCTTGAGATTCAAGTGTGAACTCTAGTGAGAACGATATATCACATACTCTGGCTTCTTCTCCCAACACTTGAATAGGTATCATTGAAGTATCACATCTGACTCCCACAGAATCTGAATTTTTTTCACAGTCAATTAGTACCCTTCTACAAACGTTACTACTATTAACATCCATATGTAATTTATGTTTGCTATTAAGTGCTTCAATAAATGGTGCATATATAAACTCATATCCTGCTTGATTACAATTGGTAACCAATTCCTCTAAGATAGAGTCACTTGGAACTTGAGCTTCAGCATATTCAAATATTTCCTTAAAAACTTCTTTTGCAAATTGGCGATATTTCTTCTTTCCATTTCCGTCATTTCCAATTAAACCAGCATGTCTTTTATATAATTGATTAATAAAAGCTTGATCTATATCCTTTTTGTTGATAATAAACTTCATTCTTGGAAAGTCCAAGTGCATCTGTTCACCAGAGTTTGCTCCCACATTCCCTTTACCAGCTCTTAATTTGCTAAAATCAAGCTTTTCCGCTTGAGCCTTTAGCGTAACTACTGGATTTCCCTTTTTTTCCTGTATAGAGTTGTTCATTGTTAATACTTTGATATGAATTGCTGATAGTATAATAATACATAAAAATAGTTAATATGTCAATAATATACTTAACATAGACAGTCATAATAGGGTGACAGGATTTTAGTAAGGCTCTATTATGAATAAACGGTTTTACACAGTATGAATGTTGATGAACAATCAAGTGTGCTGACTTTTCTAAATAGTAAAATTGAGAATATACCAAAGTTTCATTCCGCAATATTGCCTAAACTTTGCGGTGGAGACAGAGTAATGGACTTGCTGTTTTATAGGCCGCTCAGTTATGTGGATAGAAGTAAATCACTACCTGATGCTCAAGTGGGAGAATTTACAGCTTTTGTGGCAAAAGTGTATGAGCACCAGCGCCCCACTGTTAGAGGTAGGCCATATAAAATAATCGTTGAAAGTGAAAGTCAGTATTTATTTATAGTTTTTTTTAATTACTCAGTTAAATATTTGTATAAATTATTTCCAGTTGGAACAGATATAGTAATCAGTGGTAAACTTGAAAAGTTTGCCGAACATTGGCAAATTACTCACCCAGATTACATGTTGTCTGATATCAATCTATTTAAAGAAATAGCCTGCATAGAGCCAATTTACCAATTATGTCGCGGTATTACTAACAAGAGCATTAGAAACATAATAAGTTCTAATCTAAAAGATTTGCCTGATTTGCCAGAGTGGATAGATGAAACATTAATCAAGCAAAAGAAATGGCTGAATTGGAAAGAAAGCATCATAAGATTGCACAGACCGAGCTCACTCACAGAAGCAGAAGTTTGTAGAGAAAGACTTGCTTATGATGAGCTATTTGCGTACCAGTTGGCGCTAAAACTTGCGAGGGAAAATCATGTAAAAAAAGGAGGAAGGGAATTTATAATATTGAGTAAATACAAAGAGCAGGTCTTAAATGAATTACCGTTCCAATTAACAAATGATCAAATTCGAGCGATAGATGAAATCTCAGAAAGACAAAAATCCAAATACCGTATGGTAAGTCTGCTACAAGGTGACGTTGGGAGTGGCAAAACTGTAGTTGCACTCTTTACGATGCTGAATGTGGTAGAAAATAACATGCAAGCAGCTCTAATGGCACCAACTACTATCTTAGCGGAGCAACATTATAATTGGATCGAAGAAGCTCTATCTTGTACTGATATAAAAGTTGCTTTGCTTACCGGTAAAACTGCGCGCAAGGAAAGAAAGATTATTATGAACGAACTTGCAAGTGGTATTTTAAATATAGTAATTGGTACTCATGCATTATTTCAAGCCAACGTTACATTTAAAAATTTAGGACTCGCAGTCATAGACGAACAACAGCGATTTGGAGTGATGCAGAGGAATCGGTTGGTAGGAAAAGGAGAAAATACCGATATACTTTTTGTTACTGCAACTCCCATTCCAAGAACCTTGCAGCAAGCTATGTATGGTGATGTTGAATGTTCTATTTTAAGGGAAAAACCAAAATCTAGATTGCCAATAAAAACCGTTATTATGAACGTTAAAAAAGTACCAGATATTATTCAAAGACTGAAAGATGCTATAAATAGAGGCGAAAAAGCATATTGGATTTGTCCATATATAGAAGAAAACGAAGAACTCAATATTGCCGCAGCAGAAATGCGCTTTCAGGAACTACAAAAGACATTTTTTGATAGAGTTGGAATAATACACGGAAAACTAACTCAAGAGCAGAAAGATCAAGTGATGTTTTCCTTCAAGAGGAATGAATTTTCTCTGCTTGTTGCAACTACTGTGATAGAAGTTGGTATAGATGTACCAGATGCAACTATTATGATTATAGAGAATGCAGAGCAGTTCGGGTTATCGCAATTACATCAGTTAAGAGGTAGAGTAGGACGAGGAAGTAAACCGTCTTTTTGTGTACTGTTATATGACAATCTCAGTAAAAGTTCGTATTCAAAGTTAAAGATTATGTGTGAGTCACAAGATGGATTTTATATTGCTGAAAAGGATATGATGCTGAGGGGTAGCGGAGATATTCTAGGCACAAAACAATCAGGGTGCATGGAGTTTAAATTTGCTGATTTATATGAGGACAGAGAATTGCTCAACCTTGCATATAATAGTGAAAAAGGTACAATAGCTAATTTTGAATTACTGCTTGATATATTTGAATATAGAAGTAGACTACATTTTTCAAAATTTCAGTAATCTTTCAAGCCATAACCCTCATGAGTAGAAATTCCTTGACAGACGGGAGTATTTAACAAACCATATGCGTCAAGTTAAGGAAAAATAAGAGTGAAGAAGAAGTTTTTACCATAAGAATAAATTGTGCAGAGTTAATAGCAGGCCCTGTAAACAAAATGTTAGCAGGTCAAATTAATCAAGGGCAGGAAGTATAAAAATGGAAAAAAAGCGGTAACTTAACCTAATGACAATAAATATATATAGAAGGTACCGTTTTAAAGAGCACAAAAGGAATACACAGTAAAAGCGAGAAGAAGTTGAGAGTATGTATGGAAGCAGTGTGGAGAAATGGCTGCCAATGATCAAAAATTTACTGCAATTACAGAAGTATACATAAGAGGTTTAAAAGGTGGTGTAAAAAGGGAATTTTGGCAAAATGACTTAAGTATGCACAACAAGATCCAGATTTGCATAATTGATGATCAGATGTCATTCATGCTCAGCCTATATATAGAAAAAATTCTCAAGCTCAAGAGGGCTTAGGGTGGAACTAAAATTCATGGACTTGTTGACGCACGTAATTAATTTCTTTTTTTAAGTTAATTAATGTTAACAAGCCACGTCTGCCTGTAATCAGGTTAATACCAAAATATAATGTAAGAGAAGAAATGGGCAGTGCTATGGTTAAATACAACAATTTTTGCTTCTTTCTAACCATGCTTCCATATGAAAAACATATGACATAAAAAGGCAAACAAAAAGCTAAGAACCTTGACGCGCTTTACATCTCGGCTTTACCTTATTTATAATATAAACTTTACCACCCCTTTTCACAACCTTACAATTTTTATCTCTGTTACGATGAGATTTTAGTGACCCTTTAACTTTCATATCTATAGTAAGAATAGAATTACCTTACATTATGATCACTGACAGAGAGTTAGTCAATTGATAAATTTTTCACATTTTATTAAAATATTGTATAATTGTTGCTGATACTTCTTCGATCGACCTTTGCGTAACATCAATAATTGGCCAGTTATTTTGCTTAAAGAACTCCTCCGCTTCTTTAATTTCCTTTTCTACTTTTCTAGGGTCAGCATATATATCATTACCTTCATTATTAATTGAAGTCAGTCTATTTTTGCGTATTTCTATTAGCCTTCTTACGTCTATTGTTACTCCTATAGTCAGTTTATTTTTTAATTTTGCTAAGTCGACGTAAAAGGGTATCTCGCTAACAAAAGGAACATTTGCAACTTTATAGCCTCGGTAAGCTAAATACATACTGGTGGGAGATTTTGATGTGCGTGAAACTCCAACCAAAATTATATCGGCTTTATCAATATCTTGAATATTTTGTCCATCATCATGATTAATGGTATAGTTTATTGCCTCAATGCGCTGAAAATATTCGTTATTTATTTCAGTATATAGGTCAAGTTTTTCATCTTTTTCAATTTCAAGATAGGATGAAATTTCTCTAATAATATGTGATAATATTGCTCTATATGGAATTTTTAACTTGATACAATTATCTTTTAGATATTTTCTGAGTCCATCATCAGTAATAGTACATATAACAAAGTTATGCTCATCACTTTTTCTATTAATTTCCTCTAAAATTTTGTCAATCTGCTCTTCTCCTTTTACGAAAGACCAAACATATTCGATCGTTTCTACAGAACGAAAGTGTTTCAGAGCTGATTTTGCAACTGATATAACAGTTTCACCACTTGAATCTGACACTAAGTGTAGGTTAAGCTTTTTAAGGGTCATCAACGTTATACTAAAAATAATAGCAAGCAATCTGCTACTGAAATTGTGCTAATTTATTATACTACGTAAATATAGAAAAACTATCTTGTTGATAAAACTCAAACTAATTGATAAATTCTTAACACAATTATTCTCAAAACGAATGTTTTTATTAAAGCCTACAAATTTCACTTCTTTTGCTAAAAAAGCTCTACCTTGGCTTGGGATTATTTGTTTCGCATGTTTTTTAATTGGAATGTTCTTGGCATTATTCTTCTCCCCAGGAGATTATAAACAAGGAGAAATCGTACGAATTATGTATCTTCATGTGCCTTCTGCATGGCTTGCTCTTGGAATATACGGACTCATTGCATCACTCAGTTTCATTTCGTTGGTATGGAACAATAGCGTTGCTAGTGTCTTAGCACATGCCGCTGCTCCTGCAGGGACAGTCTTTTCGGCAATATGCTTAATCACAGGTAGCGTCTGGGGAAAAGGAACATGGGGTACTTGGTGGGTATGGGATGCAAGGCTTACTTCAATGCTGATTTTGTTTTTTCTGTATGTTGGTTATCTTTCATTGTGGAGCGCTTTTGATAATCAAGCAAGAGCAGAGAAATCATCAGCAGTATTTGCCATTTTTAGTGCTATAAATATTCCCATAGTAAAATTTTCTGTGAATTCATGGTCTACTCTTCATCAGCCAGCAAGTATTTTTAGAAAAGGTGGAGTAGCAATAGAAGGTTCTTTACTGCTGCCACTCATTGCAATGTTTATATTTTGTGCAACATTCTTTTTAGTAGTGTGGATACTTAATGCCCTTCATTTAATTAATTTGCAGAAGATAAAGAGAGAAATCAGCATGCGATATTAGGTATATAGTTCCAGAGTGTAATGTTGTGAACAGCGACAGAGATTAAAATGTAGAGCAATCATCCATTGGCAAGTTCCAGAACTAATTACGTACAAACCACACTTCAAGATTATAGTGATTAATCACATGCAAGTAGAAGAATCATGATTCTCTAGTGAATAAAGATGTGCTCTATGTAAAGCTGGTGAAGATAAGATAGAAATTGAAAGAAAATCTAATTATTGGTTATTATGCTATATTTATAATGCAAGTTATTAAATTTTTAATTACTTTAGCTTATAATAATTTCTGAGTTAACCTGAGATTTCTTGAACTGTGGTTTCTTTATATTCAGGTAGATACTTATACTTTTATGTAATTCCAGTTTTGACTGTAGAGGAGGTTCCTATGTCAAAAAACACCTATAGTGACCAAATTAATAATAGTTATTTATATAACAACAAACTTTTTTATGGTAAAGAGGATATAGATGAGATCACTGAGGGTGAAACTACGATTGAGAAGCGATTTACAAATAGTTCCGTAGTAAAAGAGGATTTTGAACTAGTAGAAAAGAAGCTTACGAAATGTGAAGAGGAGGTTAAGCGAGCAAAAGCAGAGACTGAGTGGTATAAAAAAATAGCTGAAGAATGTAAAAAAGGAAGTGGTACGGGCGAACCTGTTACCGATGAAGGAGAGAATGAAAATGGAGAAATTACATCTCGCAAAGTAACCTCAGATTGTTCCAAGTATGAAAATTGTGGGCCGTATTCTCATTTTTATAAAGTTGATAATAAGATAGGTTGTCAAGGTTTTAGTGCATCTGATTTACTAAAGGAATTATATCCTGAGATGTACAGTAATCCTAAGATTGCAAAATATATAGAAGAGGGAGCAAATGGTAATTATGGTGCAGTAAATTTTAAATTTGCCTTTACAGAGGATCTTAATTCAATATCCTGGCTTGGTAATATAGAATGTGAAAAATGTGTCGATGATCAAATAGAGTTAGCGTGTCAAGAAGAAGAGATTAAGAGTTTCTGCTACCCGAACGTTTACCGTAGTAATCCAGAATTCAACAAGAGCTTTTTTTCCAGAGGAGCATGTCCTAATCTCTTTAAAGAGTCCAGTGAAACAAGTGTTGTAAAAGCAAAACAAGTTGCACCATTGATACTTGTTAATACCTTAGGACAAATGATAGATAAAGAAGGTAATAACACTAAAGTATACTATGATGCATTGAAGCGTTATCTAAATGATGATGGTAAAATCAAGGATTGTGGAGACAATCAAAAGTGTAAGGATTATATTCCAATTATGGAGAAAGTTGCATGGAATAGTGATAAGGAAGTACTATTAAAAACTGCTGTTAATAATACACAAGAAGCAAATCCTTACTATTATGGAAATGAGGATAATTCTACTTCCGTTGAATTTGGTTCTATATAAGGCTGAATTTGTCTAATTTTTTCTACACTAGACACAATGTAGTCGTATCTGAACAAATACATAACCTATATAAAGAGGACGTAGGTACCATCTGTCCTTTTAAGGCATTTATGTCAATGATATGCGTAATCCATGATTTTAAACATGATGATCCTCCTAAGTAATACAAAAAAACTCAGAAAAATGTATATAGCTATGATAGAAGTTATCTATACATAAGTACAATATACTTTAACTAGAGGTTATAAATTAATGAAGTTGAAAAGTCTGCAGACGAAGATAGATTTCGAGCTCTAGAATATCTTCACTATCAAAATAACAAAGCTGTCAAAACTTGTCAAGTAATTTTTATCGCAACTGTACAAACATTTCACAGGACAAATTTAAAATGCTGTAAAATGGTGTCTGTTCAGACGCATGTGAAACCAGTGCTTCTTTTCATCCTACTTCCATGCGGCTAAACCTTTTTCATAATCTCCTATCTATCATTTCTTAAACCACTCCCCTGAACGGATACAATTAAATACATTTTTAACATTTTTATAGAAAACTATTAGTATAGATTTGTATGCTGCCCTCATGGCTATTTTAAAATGTTTAATACTCCTTTTCATTATTTCTTGTACACATCTACCTAACAAGCAACATTCTGTTAATATAGACAATTATAAGCACGATTATTCGTTGCAACAATATAATACTCCTTTGAAGAATAACGAACCAGCAATACCAGAAATGATACCTTTACCGGTAGAGTTTCCCGATCTTACAACCAGTAACCAGTTTCTTTCGATTAATGTTGATGAAAAAGTACCAGTAAAGGATTTACTGATTGAGATAGGAAAACTTTCTGACGTTAACTTAGACATAGATCCCCAGATATCAGGTAATATTATTTTAAAGCTAAAGGATAAGAATATAAATGAAGTAATTCAGAGTATAGCCAACAGCGCCAAATTGCGTTACTCAATGAATAATGGTGTAATTAGAATTGAACAGGATTTGCCATACGCACAAAATTATTACGTAGACTTCATCAATATTCAACACTCTGCTCAAAGCAATTTTGTCGTTAGTGGCAATGTTACAAGCAGCGATGCTGACAGGAATGTTAGAAAGTCTCAATATAGCAGTGACTTATGGAGTTCATTAGAAAAAGGCTTAAATGCAATAATGGATGTTAATGGAGTGGATGATGGTGAATTTCTTTCATCCAACAGAGAAGCTGGTGTCATTATTCTGAATGCCAGGAAGGATATTCATAAAGCTGTTGAAGAATATATTAATAAAGTTAAGAGACTGGCGTCTTCTCAAGTAATGATAGAGGCCAAAATAGTTGAAGTTGTATTAGACGATAAATACCTTTCTGGTATCAACTTAAATGATTTGCATAATGAAACAAAATCTATAACAAATCAAGATAGTTCCATTACTAGCCTGGTAATGAACTCTGATTTAGAAAATTTAGTAAAAACTTTAGACAAGTTTGGCACTTCAACCGTAATTTCAAGCCCTAGAGTACATGCTATAAATAATCAGCAAGCAATGATTTCATTTACTAAAAACCATATCTATTTTACTTCCGATATACAGAAAGATACCGGAAACTCCAATCATGCCTTAATTACCAAGATGAATAGCACTCCAATGGGTGTGGTGTTAATAATCCACCCAAGCATTAACATTGATACTAACGAAATATTTATGGATATACACCCAACCTTATCAAGAATTAACAATTACACTAAAGACCCAAATATAGAATATGTCGCACAACAGAATAAAATGAAATTAAATAGTGACATTCCAATTATTGAAACCAGAGAAATGCACTCTACGTTAAAAATTAAGAGCGGCGAAGTTATGGTAATTGGTGGGCTTATAGAGCATAGAAAAGATAACCAAAACTTATTGCATCAAAAGTCAAAAAAACTGGCTAAGACAGTAGAAATCGTCATCTTCCTGAAAGCAACAATCGTACCAACACTTGGTTTATTAGATATAAAAGATAGGAATTTATATATATATTAAACGTATCCGTTCAGGCAATGGTATCAACTTAAGGAAAGATGTTGGGGTTGCTATTATGATAAGAAGAGAGTATCAGAATGATAATTAAGACAGCTTAATCATAAATCTGTTGCGGTAAATTTAAGTTACTTTAGTCATATATTAAAGTTTTTAAACAGGTCTTAGTTTACTTACTTTATTGTTTTCTTTATTATCAAATATTGCTTTAAATAATATGGAGGAGCACATTGTCAGCAATTGCCGTTATTGATTTTGGTTCACAGTTTACACAGCTTATTGCAAGACAAATCAGGGAAATGGGCGTTTACTGTGAAATATTTCCAAGCAATATCGATTTCGAAACAGTATCAAAATTCAATGGATTTATTTTTTCTGGAGGACCGCAATCTGTAAATGACAATTGCTCTGAAGTAAGTGAAGTAGCACATAAAATTATAAAACTTAACGAAACAATAAACACTCCTATACTTGGAATATGTTATGGACAGCAACTCATTTGTCATTATTTCGGGGCAAAGGTAAGAAAAGAATTCAATCAGGAATTTGGCAAAACTAAAATCAAGATACTAAAAGAATCCCCAATTATAAAGGATACTTGGGACGTTAATTCCGAAGTCGATGTGCTAATGAACCATGCAGACAGTGTCGAAACTATACCGCAAGGATTTACTGCTATTGCCTCAGGTATAATAAATCAAACAATCGCAATAATTGCCAACGAACAGCGGAAGATTTACTGTACTCAGTTCCATCCTGAAGTTAAGCCTACGACAAATGGTAGTAAACTTCTCTCTAATTTCTTAGATATTGCAAATTGTGAGAGAGATTGGACGATGAAGTCATTCATTGAAAAACAGAAGGAAAAAATTCAAAACTTAGTAGGGGAGAAAAAAGTAATTGCTGCAGTAAGTGGGGGGGTTGATTCAAGTGTTGCAGCAGTTCTTACACACAAAGCTATAGGAAAACAATTAAACTGTATTTTTATCGATACTGGGTTATTGCGTAAGAGCCAGACCACTGCTATGTTAAAAGAAATTCCAATAAATTACGTTGATAAATCAAACTTGTTTTTAAGTAGGTTAAAGGGAATAACTGATCCGGAAGAAAAGCGAAAAATTATCGGCAATACTTTTATCGAAGTATTTGAAGAAGAGGCAAAAAAAATAGGTGATGTGGATTTTTTAATGCAAGGCACCATTTACTCTGATGTAGTTGAATCAGGTCACGCTTCAGGAAACACTAGTACAATTAAATCTCATCACAATGTTGGTGGGTTGCCAGAAAAAATGAATCTGAAACTAGTAGAACCTTTACGCTATCTCTTTAAAGATGAAGTAAGGCTGCTTGGCAAAGAAATTGGGCTTTCAGATGAGATAATATTTCAACATCCATTTCCTGGACCTGGACTTGCGGTGAGGATCATAGGTGAGGTTGATGAAGAAAAGGTACGAATATTGCAAGAAGTAGATGAAATATATATCAACACAATGAAAAATTATGATCTGTATGATAAAATATGGCAGGCTTTTGCTGTACTGTTACCAGTAAAAACTGTGGGAGTTATGGGAGATAATCGTACATACGGATATGTTTGCGCTTTAAGGGCTGTGACTTCATCTGATGGCATGACAGCTGATGCATTTCCATTTGAAAATAAAGATCAACATTCGTTAGTATTTTTGAGGTTTTTGCAAGACGTCAGTAGTATAATTGTTAACAAAGTTTCCGGAGTAAATCGAGTTGTGTATGATTTAACTTCCAAGCCACCAGCAACTATTGAGTGGGAGTAGCAATAATTTCATTCCAGTTTCAGCTACTCGAATCACACCAAAGAGGCTGGTTGCATAACTCAAATTTTAAGGAAAACTATTTAATGTCATTCCAGCGCGTGACGCTGGAATCCAGAAAAAAAGAATAATGGATCCCAGTGTCAGCTACTCGGATGACATCGAAATGTTCGTACAGATATTCGTCACACACCGGAATAAAAATTAGACTTTTGCTTTGTGGAAAATAATTTCAAGGCCGCATTGTCTTTATTTTGCTTATAGCTTCCACAAGCAGTGCAAACATAAATGAAGAATACAAATATGCTTTTGGTAGCTCTATGTGAAGTCCTTCAAGTATTAAATATATACCGATGAGTAAAATAAATAGAATGGCAATTACTTTTAAGCTTGGGCTGGATTTTATTAACTGAGCGGTATAACTTGATGAAAATAGCATTGCTAATATGGAAAATGTAAATGCTATAGCAATGATTATCATATTATGAGTTAATGCTATAGCAGTTAATATTGAATCAACAGAAAAAACTAAATCTATTAATATAATTTGTAGCACAACTAAAAAAAATTGTGATTTAACGTTTGCCTTTGTTTTGTTCTCCTTATGTACAAAAATTTCGCTCCATAACTCCATAGAACTTTTAACAATAAGAAATAACCCTCCTGCAATCATAAGCAAATCTTTTACTGAAATATCTAGTGATACAGAGTGAAATATAGGCTTTTCCGTTGATAATATATGTGATATAAAAAATAGTATTACAAAACGCATCAATAGCGCCAAGCCAAAACCTATCAGGCGGGCTCTTTCTCTCAGCAGATTTGGCACCTTATCTATTGCTAGAGAAATAAAGATTAAATTGTCTATACCAAGTATAGTTTCAAGTAGCGTAAGTATCAATAAAGTCCAAGCATCAGCTAGCATTTTCATTCCAAAGTCAGATTTTGTACTTTACAATAGATGTGTAAAAATTAAGTAACTTCGACTAGGTAATTAAAAAATCAGCCTTGCCCGGAAAAGAAAGAGGCAAAAGGGCATTTTTATAATAAAAGTACTTTTGTAAGAGAAATAATGAAATTAAAAATCTAACTCTCTTTACGAAAATTTTAAATAGATTGTAAAATAGTTGTACCATGAAAATATATGCCTTCTTTGTAGACTAAGATTTTTCTTTAAATTAAGATAGATACACGATAAAAGGAACATATGACAAAAGAATCATTAGCAAAAACTGATATAGTAAAAGTTGAAGATAAGAAAGCAACAAAGGGCTTTTTTAAAATATTAGGTGAAGTAGCAGATGCTGTAAGGTCATGGGTTGGCAATATTGGCCCTGATTTAAGTAGTAGTCGCGATGTCGATAGTTTAGTCTTGAAGATGAACGAATGCTTAAACCCAAAGGGGGATGAAGTCTCAGCACGTAAGAACACCGTATCTCTTGGTAATTTGTACTTGAGTTTATCAGAGGCAGGTCAAATAAAATTTTTACAAACCCTGGCAGAAAAGTTCAATCCAGATAAAACGAAAATAGATGAAGAAATAAAAGTATATAAGAAAAATCAAGATTCTGAGTCGAGCTATAAGTTTGAACAAGACTTAATAAAAGTCCTTGAATCACCACGCTCTAAAATATTGAAGCAGTTTATCTCCTTACCGGAGGGCCTTAAGTTTATTGTTGATATGCGTTCTGATGTACTCAAGCTGAAGAATCAATATAAAAGTCTAAGTCCACTAGAAAACGAATTAAAAAGTATACTTTGTACTTTGGTTGATGTTGATCTACTTGATCTTCATCAAATCACCTGGGATTCACCTGCATCATTGTTGGAAAAACTTATAAAATACGAAGCTGTACATAAAATTTCCTCTTGGGGTGACTTAAAAAACAGACTAGATTCTGATCATCTCTGTTTTGCTTTCTTTCATTACAAAATACCAAATGAACCTTTAATTTTTGTAGAGGTTGCACTGATGAATGAGATTGCAGATAGTATTCAACACGTTTTGGACGAGTCAGTTCCTTCAAGTGACCCAAGCAGTGCAAGTACTGCTATATTCTATTCAATATCAAACACTCAAACTGGTTTATCTGGAATTAGCCTCGGTAACTTTTTAATAAAGAGAGTCGTAGAAAAACTATCGCAAGAATTTAAAAGCGTAAAAGTGTATGCAACTCTTTCTCCAGTTCCTGGATTTACAAAATGGCTAAAAAATCAAGACGTAGCTTTATTAGGTAAGCTTAATATAAAACAATCAGGTACAGAAATTTTAGAAAGCATAAAAACTAACATTGAATGCGAAAAACAGTCCCTACTGAAACTTTGTGCACATTATTTGCTAAAGGTTAAGAGCAGTGGTGGGGGTGCTTATGATCCAGTAGCACACTTTCATTTAAGCAATGGTGCATCAATCAAACAAATCAACTGGATGGCTGATACTTCTGAAAAAGGCATTAGTCAGTCAGCCGGAATAATGGTGAATTATTTGTACGAATTACCTAAAATAGATAACAATCATGAGAATTATATGATTAATAAAGCGATTTCTCATTCAAAAAAAGTATCAGCTATGTTAAAGGAATAATAGGAAGTGTGCAAGCATGTAGAAAGTGCTAACATTTCCTAATGTTTATGTATATAATATTAGATAGTTTTATGAGGTAAAGTATATGGTTTTGAAAAAACTTCAAGATATCAAAAAAGAACGAGAGAAGTCAATAAAGAGCAAGTCGATAGTAAAGTCGCCTGTATCTAATAATTTAGTTGATGATATTAAAGAAAGTCTGGAGTCAATTAAAAATGGTCATAGTGAAGAAGAAGAAATAAAAAAAGAGCTTCTGTCTATCTGTCGATTGCTTAAAGAGGAACGTAATATTATTGAAGAGGACTGTTGGGACAGCTTGAGACATTCTTTAGCTAACAGTGAACCTTTGAGTGATAAGTATAATATTGAAGTAGCTTATGAAAACTTAAATATAGTAGTACAAGCTTTAAACCTACTTCATAATGGTCAAGTAAATGAAAGAGAAGCACTTGATGCAGCTTTATCACTCCAAACAAAAATGAAAGAAGCGCTAGAAAAAACGCAACAACAACAAAGTGCAGCAAGGCAAAAAGAGTTAGAAGAGAAAGCTAAAGAGGAGTTTGGCAAGTACATAGAAAACGGTACTATTGATACAGTATCAATTGCAAGTGATAAGAATACAAATCTTCTTTGTACAAAAATCAAGCTAAAAGACGACAATAAAAACACAGATATTAGGGTAAGCTAATTTTTAAATAGTGAATTTTGTAAAGAAAACAATATTGCTAGTTTCTCTCTTTCAAATGGTGATCAAAAAGAAGTTGTCTACGGTTTTGTAGACGAAAATGGAGTGAGGTGTTATAGTTTAGGTACTGCAGCTCAATATGGAATAAAGTTTAACTGGTATGTAGATGGAAAAGAATTTAGCATTACATTAAGTGCTAACAGTGATGGCAGCATTAGAGTAATAGGCGATAGACCCACTGATAAAGATTTAGAAGAAAATAAAAAAGATGTAAAAATTAAAGCTGGTAATGCTTACCTAAGCCTTGCTGATGCAGTAAAAATGTGTAGACAGCAAGAAGATCCAAGTAGCACAGTGAAGCAAGCATCAGCTAATGAGCATTGCCGGCCATTGGCAAGGACTTCAGCTTAATGTTTTTAGCAAAAAGAGATATAAATAATTGCTCTTGTAATACTTAAAATGTAAAATAGATCTACTTAAATAAGTAGATCTATGAACAATATAAGAAATTTTGCAATAATAGCACATATAGATCATGGGAAGTCAACTCTTGCTGATCGTTTGATAGAAGAATGTAACGGTCTTGAGACAAGGGAAATGACCAATCAGGTACTTGACTCAATGGATATAGAGCGTGAACGCGGAATCACAATCAAAGCACAAACGGTAAGACTCAATTACACTGCAAATAGTGGTAATCAATATTGCCTCAACCTCATGGACACACCAGGTCATGTTGACTTTTCATATGAAGTCAGCCGAAGCTTAGCCGCATGTGAAGGCTCACTTTTGGTAGTAGATAGCAGCCAAGGAGTTGAAGCTCAGACTCTGGCAAATGTCTACAAGGCAATTGACAATAATCATGAGATAATAGTTGTGCTTAATAAAGTCGATCTTCCTGCTGCAGATCCAGAAAGGATAAAGCTTCAGATTGAAGAGGTAATCGGAATTGATGCAACTGAATCAATTTTGATATCGGCAAAAACTGGTCTTGGGGTAAAGGATGTACTTGAAGCTATAGTGACAAAACTTCCCGCTCCTCAAGGTGATACAAATGCTCCACTGCAAGCAATTTTAGTTGATAGTTGGTATGATCCTTACCTAGGAGTAGTAATTTTAGTGCGAGTTAAAAATGGAGTACTAAAAAAAGGCATGAGAATCGTTATGATGTCTAATAATGCTACATATCAGGTCGATAATATCGGTATTTTCACTCCTAAAAAAGTTATGACTGGTGAACTTTCAGCAGGTGAAGTTGGTTTTATAACTGCTTCAATGAAAGAAGTAGCAGACTGCAAAGTAGGAGACACTATTACTGAAGAGAAAAGGCCGTGCAGCAAGGCATTACCTGGCTTTAAAGAAGTACATCCTGTAGTATTTTGCAGTATTTTTCCCAATAACACAGATGATTTTAAATATTTAAGGGAAGCACTAGAAAAATTACATTTAAATGATGCTAGTTTTACATTTGATGCTGAAACGTCAAATGCGCTAGGTTATGGATTTCGTTGCGGTTTCTTAGGAATGCTACATCTTGAAGTCATTCAAGAAAGACTCGAAAGAGAATTTGATTTAGATCTAACAGCAACTGCACCGAGTGTTATATATAAAGTTGCAACACAAAATGGTAAAGTTTTAAATATCCATAACCCAAGCGATATGCCAGACCCTACAAAAATTGAAATAGTGGAAGAACCGTGGATCACTGCAACTATAATGGTACCTGATCAATATTTAGGAGAGATTCTATCTCTGTGTGAAGAGAGGAGAGGAGAACAGCAGGATTTATCTTATGTTGGTAATACGACAACAGCACTACTGAAGTATAAATTACCGCTGTCTGAGGTTGTTTTTGATTTTTACGATAGACTAAAATCAATTTCCAAGGGATATGCAAGTTTAGATTGGGAAATATCCGATTATCAGGAAAGTCAGATAGATAAATTAAGTTTTTTAGTTAATGGAGAACCTGTGGATGCGTTAGCCTGCATTGTTCATAAAAGCAGGGCAGAAAAAAGAGGCCGTGAAATATGTGCACGTTTGAAAGACTTGATACCACGCCAGCAATATAAAATCGCGATTCAAGCGGCAGTAGGCGGAAAAATTATTGCTAGAGAAACGATTAACCCGTATAGAAAAGATGTAACAGCCAAGCTCTATGGTGGAGACGTCACACGAAGGATGAAGCTGCTTGAAAAGCAGAAGAAAGGTAAGAAAAGATTGCATTCTGTGGGAAACATAAACATCCCACAAAATGCTTTTGTTGAGGCTTTGAAAATAAATGATTAATATATATCCAAAAACATAAATTTAAAGAACTAAGTGATATTTTCTCAATAAATTTACTGACATTGATATGGGTAAATTTGAAATAGCTATGTGAATTTGTAAAACACTATACAAGATACCATACAACGAAATCATCCCAGTGTTAAACGCTGGGATGACAGAGAGCAGCTCAATCGCTCCACTCAATCAGTAAAAATCAGATATATGTAGACATTGGCTAAAACCATTCCAACGGGAACGTTCAAAAAAGTGTGTCAAACCGAAAAAAAAGTAATAAATTGATATAAAAAATGGAGGTTTGATATGAGTCAAGCAAATAGAACTACTGGTTTGGTAGATTATAAAGAATTAGAAACAAATATCCTGTCATC
>NZ_JAFEVH010000022.1:0-17632 GCF_048054155.1 Wolbachia endosymbiont of Nasonia giraulti | reverse complement strand
TTTAACCTCTCTAAATTTGCTCACAATCTCTTAACTTGACGCGTATGCAGCATCCCAGGCTGAGCTTTTTATCTTTGGTTTGTTAAATAGTTGTTTGAATGATTTTAATAACATTTTGCCTCTTTGATTATGCAACAAGTTGTTGCACAATTTGACATTGAAAAATTATAGCAAGTTGCTAGAGAATTTGGTCAACAGATTGTATGTAGAGAGTCATTACTCTGGACTACGTTTATAAATTTCTTTTCGATGTCCTATTGCTGCAATTTTGACCATGTGCTCTGAGTTATCTATTAAGTATATGACTCGATAATCGCCAACACGCAACCTAAAGTAGCCTACCCATTTATGCGATAAAGCCTCACCTACTTTATCAGGAATAATTGTGAGACGTTTTTCTATAGCTTTTTGCACCCTTAACCGTATTGTTTTCGGAAGAGAAGGAAGATCTTCGGTATCTACACCTTCTAAATAACCAATTTGGTAAATTATTCCCACTTGATATCTTCATGTCTAATTATTTTTGCTCCAGGAACATTACGTTTAGCAGCAAGTTCAAGTAGAGCTATTTCTCCTTCATCCATTTCGTCACCCTCAGATAGTTTACTTACCTCAAGTTCTTCTTCTACTAGATCTTTTACAATTTCTTCAATAGTTCTATTTTGAACTTTTGCCATTTCTGTAAGATACTGAGCAAATTCCCCCTCAAAATTTACATTAACATTAAGCCTTCCTTGACTTTGATCCATATTATTCACTGTAAGATATCAACTCTAAACTATAACATTTTTACATAATTTTGTCAACCCCTTTATTTGTTGAAAAAACAATTTTTCTCTTTGGCTTCATACCTGCAATTTTCAATTCAGCCTTAATACGTTGTCTTAAGCTTAGTAAATCATTTATATCTACTTCAGCATATCTTACAACATGGTCACCATATGCAATTGATACTACTCGCTCTCCGTTTTGTAGTTTCTTTATCGCTTCTTCGACTTGAATTAGATAATCTTCGTTATACATTTACTACTCGCTGATCCATTTGCTTTTCACTATTTTCTTTGATTTTTTACTTTCTGGTTTTTCACTTAAACTATTCCATTTACTCTCTGGCCAACGATCGATTCCAAGCGCAATAGATGCTGCTCTTGCATAAATCCTACAGTCTAATACTTCATTTCTTTCTCTTACCTTTTGCCACTCTTGTTTGGTATAACCTTTTACTACTTTGCTGACTAATTGCTCTGCCGTTAGCTGCTTAAAATATTCAGGTGCATACTCGGGAAAATGACAGTATCCTGCTGGAGCTTCTTCACCGTCCTTTAAAACATTAAGTAATTGAAAAAGTTCTGACTTTAAAATCGATACTCCCACTGGCCAGAGCTTTATTCCTCTTTTTAGCTTTTGACCACCAACTGTTATATCTACTCTACTTGGGCTGCTAAGTGGTACTAGAGCTTTATTTACACCTTTCACTGCCATTACTCTTCCAGAGCCTTGATGACCTCTTACCCAATTGTATACTTCTTGTGTCGCATACCCAGCATCAACCGCCATCATACTTATCATGTATTCAAGACCATTTTCACCGATAAAATGATGATTTAAGAGCTCAGAGAGTTTTCCCCATACTTCTCCTCTTCCAGTATCACCTTCAAATACTCGGTATTCTATTGACCAACTTTCGCGGCTTTTTCCCCATGCTACAACTTCTACTTCTAAACGATCTTTTTGGACATCTACTCCTGCAGTAAGCACCACTTCTCTCCTAGGTACTGTGCCTACGGGAAAAAATTCTCTCCTGTTAAATAATTGCTTCCAATCTGGTACTTCTCCTTTGTCTACCCAGGTTTCTCCAAGCGTAGTATTTATCCATACTTTTAGTAATTGTTCACTTTCTTTTGCATGAAGAAAATCTTCTACTGCTTGAGTCCAGCTATACCAGCCTACTGGACTATAAAGACTTGAAAGATGAAATCCTTTTTTCTCACCTTTTACTCTATTAGTAGGTCTCCATTCTCCACGCTCAAGCATCTCTGTCTTTTGATGATTTTCTATTTTGCCGCTACATTCAGTGCAGACATAATGTGCTGTTCTTGAGTCGTTGTTTTCCCATTTAATTTGTGACCATTTTAGAACTTGATAGTAATTACAATACGGACATGGTACAAAAAAGTACTGCTTATCTGTTGCTTCAAATTCTTTCTCAATTCTGCTTATTCCATGAATCGTTGGTGTTGATACTAAAAAAATCTTTCGCCGTGCAAATGTATTAGTTCGAGCAATACTGAGCAGCACTGGATCTCCTTCACCACCTGAATCTCCTGGATAGGCGTCTATTTCATCAAGAAAGAGATATTTTACTGGCATAGATCTCAGTGCTACACTGCTATTTGCTCCGGTTATTACTACTATTCCACCTGGAAATTCCTTACTTTGTACAGTATTGCCTGAGTCTCTTGACCTTGGGTCTTTTACTTTACTCTTTAAACATGGCGTACTCTCTATTAACGGCGCAAATCTTCCTTTTGACCAACGCTTTCCCATTTCAACTGTTGGCTGCACAACTAACATTGGACCAGGAGTCTGATCTATAATATAGCCTATCCAATTGTTACCAGCTTCTGTTCCTCCAATCTGCGCTCCTTTCATGAATACTACTTTTTCTGCTGGTGAGGACGGAGAAAGTGAATCCATGATTTCTTTTAAATAAGGAGTTCTTTCTGTTCTCCATTTACCTGGCTCTGATGCTGCAGTTGGCGCTAAAACTCGATACTCATTCGCCCACTCTGACACTTTAAGTAGTGGATCTGGCTTTAAACCTTCAGAAAAAGATGTAGCATATATCATATCGCTAGCTCTTCACCATCATTAGATGATACCTCAACATCACTTAAAATAGAACTGCACTCACTTGTTTTCTCACTTTCGAGTTCAATAAACATTTTCTTTTCAAGTGCTTCTTCTATGTACTTCTGAGTTAAATTACTCATTGCTATTGCAGCTATGAGCGCAACTATTCCCACCATTACCGCAGCTATAATGTTAGGGTAAATTCCCACTATCACTATTGCACATACTGTTATAGAAACACAGACGATATTGATATATTTCTTTATTTTTTTGTCTGCTATTTTCCTTTCTTCAAAATATTTATTGCTCAATAAATGAAATGTTGGAAAGTTCTTCTGTCTTCCAAATAACACTATTTCCTTCTCTTTGCTCAGTAATTTTATTAATTTTGCGTTGTTCGTTATTATTGCATACTGAAAAACATCCGTGGCATCTGCTCCTCTCTTTAGCAACAACTTTACTACGTTAAAGTGACCATGCTTTACAGCAACATAAATTCCCGTTTTTCCACTCTCATCTACAGCATCTATTTCAACTCCTTCACCAAGAATACCGTCTATTAGGTCTTCATATCCTTTTCTGGCAGCTAAATGAAGCAAACTGTTTTTATCAGCTCCGTATCTATTACTTGCTAAAATCTTTACTATATCTAATCTATTTGCTTCTTTTGCATAACAAAATGGTGTCTTGCCATTATCATCCTTAATTAAAGGATCTATATCTTCTCGCGTTAGTAAAACTTCTATTGTTTTCAGCCTTTCAGCATAATGTAGTGGCGTTTTATTTTCATAATCTTGTAAGTTAACCCCAGCATTAGGAACATTTATTAAGCATCTTACAATATCTAAACATAAGTCCCTTTCGTCGTAATTACTACTACTTATAGCTACGTGCAAAGAAGATAATTTCATTGCATTTCTGCCGCTGCCAACTACATTAACATTCGCACCAAGATTTGAAAGTAATTTTACTACTCCTAGCTTCTTGTTGTTTACTGCATAATGAATTGCTGCATGATTTCTCGCATCAAGAACATCTTTGTCCGCATTTCCTTCTCTAATTAAAATTTCTACTATTTGTTCATGCCCAGCTCCTGCCGCTAAGTGTAACGGTGTATGTAGTAAAGCATTCTGCTCATTAACATTAGTCCCTTTGTCGAGTAAAAACCTTACAGCATTTGCTTCATTCAACATCGCAGCTAAGTGAAGTAAGCTATCTTTCTCCAATCCATATTTGTGATTGATTAGTGCTTGTAATATCTCTTCTCTTGCACAATCCAGCGCACTTTTACCATTATCATCAGTGATCAGTGGATTAATATTTTTCCTATTTAGTAAGAGAGCAACCATACTAAGCTCGTTAATTTCTACTGCATAATGTAGTGGGGTTTTCCCATTTAATCCTCTAACATTTACATCCACTCCTGGTTGATTAATAAGACACTTTATTAATTCTAAACTTAAGTTAGCAGACATTATTTAAAACTTAATATTAGATAATTCTTGTAATGAGTTTGTAATCTCTTCGGTTAGCGCCATATGAATCTTTTCAGTGTCACTCAGTGATGCAAGCAGTGCTGAAACTCTATTTGGAATATTAAGCAAATTATTACGGACAACTCTTGCTACATTAAATGCATCGCGCTTTACTTCCTCTACTGCTACAAGTTCACCAATCTCAGCCTTAGCTTTCGCCTCAAGAAGTTTACCTCGTTCCATTTCATTTTTTATTCGAGTTTTTAGCAACATCGTGGAAAGGTTACTTGTATTTTCGTTTTCTGGATTTTTCCTCCTAAGTGGCTGACTTGGATCTCTTATTGCCGCTACTGCTTCATTTGCTTGTTCTCTATTTACCAAACCATTCTCCAACTCAATTATTCCTTTTTTTACTAAATAACAGACATATTGCTTTGAAACTCCTATCTCTCTTGCCCATTCCGTTTGTGTGATCTTTTCCACTTCTTTTGCCCCTTTATTGCTGTTTTTCTTCTTGAATTTGTGCAAAAGTTTTGCCAGTACCAGAAAGAATTGCTTCCCTACCTGTGTATACTTGCCAACGTTTTATCGTTACATCTACAAATTTTGAATCTAGCTCTATTGTTCTGCAAATTCTTCCTGTTCTCTCACATGCAATCAGTGTGCTGCCAGAACCGCTAAATGGATCAAGTACAGTATCCCCAGGTCTGCTGCTATTAACTATTGCTTTCTCCATTAGCTCTACTGGCTTCATTGTTGGGTGCAGTGAGTTATGTATTGGCTTATCATAAAACCATAGATCACTTTGATTTCTACCTCCATGCCACTCACGTTTATTGCCGCTTTTCCATCCATAGAGCATTGCTTCGTATTGTCTTTGATAATCAGACCTGCCTAGCGTAAAATGATTCTTTGCCCAAATGATAAATGTTGACCATTTTCCTCCTGCTTCCTCAAATGCTTTTTGCAGCGTTGAAAACTCTGATGATGATATGCAGATGTAAATTGCTCCTTTCGTATATGCTAAAATATTGGAACAGATGTCGTAGAGAAAAAGCTCATACTTTTCACCTTGATTATCATTCAATATTTTTTTATCTTCTCTCTCCTGGCTACTACCATAATCAACGTTATATGGAGGATCACAAACAGTAATATCTGCCATTTTATCATCTAATACTGCTTTAAATGATTCAACTACGCAGCTATCACCGCAATAGATTCTATGATCACCTAAAATCCATAAATCCCCTGGTTTTGCTATTTCTACCTTTTTATCAATTAACTCCAAAACTCCTCTTTCTACTTCTTCTTTTCCATCAAAATCATCGAGAAAACGTTGAACTTTTTCCAATTCAAATCCAGTCATTTTAAGATCAAACTGCAAATCTTCTAACTCTTGAATTTCCACTTTCAAAAGCTCATCGTCCCACTTTGCCCAGTTAGCTGATTGATTTGCCAGTAACCGAAAAGCTTTAGTTTGTGGTTCATTTAAATTATCACTTAAGACCACTGGAATACTCTCCATACCAAGTTTTCTTGCTGCTTTAAGTCTTAAATGACCATCAACCACAGTTCCATCGCTTTTTGCAACTATTGGTATACGAAAGCCAAATTCCCTGATTGAAGCACACATTATATTTACTACATCATCATTTTTACGAGGATTACGCTTATATTCGACGAGGTTTTCAACAGGATAGTAGTGGATTGCTAAATTCATATAATTTAAATCCTTAATAATTAAAAAGTTAATATTCAAAATATCTCTGACGCTAAAGAAGGCCTGGGGTTGAACCCACCAAATCCGCCATTCTGGCTGAAAGGACCCACTTTTTATGGATTTTTCGTCTTATTAATATCTTTACTAATATAGAACATTAATGCCAAAGCATCGGCCTCATTATCATCTCTAGGTGAAAAACTTTTTTCACGTATCGCTTCAATAACTTCACTCTTACTTGCATTGCCTTTGCCTGCTATAAAGCGTTTTATAGTTTTAACATTAACACCTTGGTAGGGAATATTGTTCTCTTCACACCAAGCAGACAGCACTGCAAGAAACCCACCGTAGCAATGGGCTGCATCAGTTCCTAAATGTCTTCTCACCTCCTCAAAGTACACTGCAGAAATGTCTTTCAAAGAATTGAGCCAATTGCAAAAGTTTAAGAAACACATTCCACCTCCGCTGAAACGACTACCATGAAAGCTTTTGCTCCCACTTTCAATTATTCCATCTGTTAGAATTGCCCAGCCTGTTTGCTTGCCGAGATCTAGCGTTAAGATTGACGTACAAAAACTCCTTTGTGTAATTAAAGTTCAATGCCCTGTATAATATATATGTACGATGACTCGCAAATTCGTCCGCAATTTTGAAAAAAAATTAAAAAAAATTTCATATCCTGCCATTTGAGTTTTTACTTATCTTAATAACTATTTTACATAACTTATATTACGCCAATATTTATATTATTATATTATCATATATTATATTTTACCTGTATTTAAATATATATATAATATATATAAGACTTCAGTAATCCGTAAATCCTCTTCACTGGCCGATTTTAGCCACTTAACTTTAGAAACGGCTTTTAGGAATAGAACATAAAAAAGACAATATTATCAATAACTTAACGATTACTGCTTTCTGAAATACTAATTAGTAATTCAGAAATTAGGTACGAAATTGGTAGTTTTTTACCTATGAAAAAGTAGCTTCAGTAGTGTATCAAAACGTTTAAATCTTATTTTAATTTTTAAAGATTTTATTCTTTTAGATAAAAAAATTATTACTACTTTTTTATAATAAATTAGTCATACAAAGTCTTGGTAAAAATCTCTATTCATGAAACTTTTGGAGTTTTTATGAAGAATTCTTATCAAGGAATCGATTCTACAATTGTTAAACATGTGAGATTTCAAGCTTCGCGCCTTAAATCCAAAAGCTGTTTTATTAACGAAAGTCTCGAAGATATAGAACAAGAGCTTTTTTGTCAGGTTTGGCAATATCTTAACCGGCACGATGAGAAAAGAAGTAGTTTTAGTACTTTCGTTGCTAGATTAGCTAATTATTGTGCTCGCAATATGTTACGCAATCAGTTATGTCTAAAACGTAATATAACTTTTGATGATATAAACGACGATATTCCAGATCATAGGAACTCGGAAATCGAAGCGATAATTCGCACTGATATAAATAATATAATTTCAACTTTGTCTGAAAAAGATAGTAATTTATGTCAATTACTTAAGGTATTTACTATTACTGAAGTTTCTGTAATAACCAAAATACCAAAGACAACTATCTATCGCACACTAGAACGAATACGCAATAAATTCTCAGTTTTAGAGAAGTTATAAGCTCTCGATTATATTTGCTCAAAAATTTTTTTTTGCAAATTGCGGACGAATTGCCTAGGTCATCGTACATATATATTTAGGTACTGGGAGAAAAATGAAAATAATGAACAGCAATGAACGGCTAAAAGTTCAAACAGGTATAAAAATGGTCATCTTTGGTCCTTATGGTATAGGTAAAACTAGTCTCTTAAAGACCATAAATGAACCAACACTTTGTCTTGATTTTGAGGCAGGTTTACTTGCTGTTCAAGATTGGCAAGGGGATTCTGTAAGTATTCGTACTTGGAATGAGGCAAGAGATATTGCATGTCTCATAGGTGGTCCTAATCCTGCGTTAAAATCTGACTCAGCGTATAGCCAAAGACACTATGAGCATGTATCCAGTAAATACAAAGAGCTTTCTTCAGAGTTTCTCAAGTATCGATGTGTTTTTATCGATAGTATTACAGTAGCCTCTCGTTTATGTCTATTATGGGCAAAAATGCAACCTGAAGCTTTTTCTGAAAGATCAGGAAAACAAGATATGAGAGCTGCTTACGGGTTACTTGCTCAAGAGATGATGGCTTGGCTCAATCAGTTTCAACATATTCCAAATAAAGACATCATTATAGTTGGAACTCTTGGGCAATACCTTGATGATTTCAATCGCTCGACTTGGCTACCTCAATGTGAAGGTGCTAAAACCGCAAGTGAAATTCCTGGCATTGTTGATGAAGTAATTAGCATGGTTGGAATCAAGAAAGATGATGGTACAGAAATTCGTTCATTTGTCTGTCAGACGATTAATTCTTGGGGATATCCTGCTAAAGATCGAAGTGGTTGCCTTAATATGGTTGAAGAACCGCATCTAGAAAAACTTCTTACAAAAATTAAAACTAAAGCTTTTGCAATTCAACCTGTCACGCCCAACATATAGGAGGTTATTATATGCTACAAAACTTTTTAACTATTGGTCAAAAAATTCCTTTTTTCAGTGTGAAAGAATACTTGGACGATCGATCGCCAATACCAGAGGATATAATCTCACCAAGAATTCTAACTAAAAGAGGTTTGTTAGTATTTGGTGGCCCTCCTAAGATTGGCAAAAGCGACTTTTTGATCTCTTGGCTTGTCCACATGGCTGCTGGTAGATCATTTCTCGGTATGACACCAAATAGACCTTTGAAAATCTTCTACATGCAAACTGAAATTGAATATGAATATATGAAAGAACGTTTGCAACAACTTGATAATGAACTTTTGAATGTAGCTGCTAACAACTTAATCATTACGCCAAAAGTGCACTTATCATTTAATCATGATGAAATAAGTGAAATTAAGGAGATTGTAAATGAACGCTTTAAACCTGATGTTTTGGCCATAGATCCATTACGTAACATCTTTAGCAGTGAATATGGAAATGAAAATGATAATAGTGCTATGCTGTTCTTTCTGCAAAAGACTCTTGAGAAGCTACGCAGTGCTGTCAATCCAGATGCTTGTATTGTACTCACTCATCATACAAAAAAATTATCGAAAAAGATGCTCGAAGAAGATCCATTTCAAGGCCTAAGTGGTGCTGGATCTTTACGTGGATTTTACAGTACTGGTATGGTGATGTTTGCTCATGATGAAGAAAGCAGTGCACGCCAGATAGTATTTGAGCTTCGCAATGGTGAACGCGTGCCAAACAAACTTGTCGATAAGATAAATGGTCATTGGCAGCTAATGGAATAGCTAACTTTCACTTTAAAGTCAACTTATAGGAGAGCGTATGCTACAAGATTTTTTAACTGATTTTAATAATGCAAAACTGCAGAGCAGTTTAATACCGAAAGGTACAATAGTCAAGGTAAAAATGGCAATAAAGCCTGGAGGTTATGAAAATTGGTTCACTAAAAACTACACTACTGGCAGCATCTATTTAAACACTGAATTTACTGTCACTGAAGGTCCATATGCAAAACGCAAGATTTTTCAGATTATAGGTATCAAAAATGGCAAAGCAGAAGGTGAAGAAGACATCTGGGGAGAATCTGGACGTTCTATGCTGCGTAGTATTTTGGAATCATCCAGAAATATTCATGCAAATGACACTTCAGAGAAAGCAGTTACTGCTAGAAAAATCAACTCTATAGCTGATTTCAACGATTTAGAGTTTACAGCGAAAGTAGGCGTTGAAACTAATAATACGTATGGAGATAGGAATAGGATTACTACAGTTATTACTCCAGAATTACAAAAAAGTTTTCAAGATGATTGGTTACCATTTTGAAGTATGACGAAGGAAAGTTGTGGGCTGCTGTTATTACTAGAGCTATTCAGGATGCAGCAGGAAAAAACCCTAAACTTAAAAAAGAGGCTTGTCAATGGATTCGCTCACGATCTTTTGAAACTGTTTGTGAGCTGGCTAATCTTGACTTTAAACGTCTAAAAAATATGTTGAACAAATTTGGAATAAACAAGGAGAATTTTATGGATTTTTCATCTAAAAATGCTTTGAAAATAAAATCATTATTAATTAATAACATCAAAGATTGTTTATCTTATTTGTTACCTGAAGGCAAATCTTACCAAGATAAATTCTATATTGGCAGTAGAAATGGAAGGAGAAAATGCAGGAAATTGGTACAACCTGATCGAAGAAAAGAAAGGAAATATAATAGACCTTTGGACTTTAGTTAAAGGTAATATAGATTCTGCTGAAACATGGTTGAACGGTAAAGATGAAAGAAGTTCCATATTACAAGAAAAACAAAACGAAGGAAAAGCATTTTCTGTAAATCATTACTTAAATGACAAATCACCAATGCCACAAGATATAATAGGCCCAAGAATTTTGACACCAGGTGGTCTTTTGGTCATAGGTGGTACTCCAAAGATTGGCAAAAGTCATTTTCTTCTTTCTCTATTAGTACATCTGGCAGCAGGAAGATCATTTCTTGGCATGAAGCCTACAAGACCGCTAAAAATATTCTATCTACAAAACGAAATGGAATATGATTACATTAGAGAACGTATACAACAACTCAACAAACTTCCTCATTTAGCAACAGAAAACTTAATTGTGACGAACAAGATGAATTTGACCTTAAATGAAGAAGGTATAGAAAAAATAAAAAATATGGTAGAGGAAAAGTTTGATTTAGTTGTGATTGATTCTCCTTATAATTCCGTTAACTATGGTCTGCAGCATGCAATAGAAAAACTACGTTCCAAGATTAATCCTATGGCTGGAATAATCATCACAAATCACACCAAAAAAGTACCTACCTCTATATTGGAAAAGAATCCATTTCAAGCTCTTGTTGGTGCTAATGCTTTAAGAAGTTTTTATACATCTGGAATAGTAATATTTCAACCCAATAAACGTACAAATATCTTGCAAGTAGTATATGAACTTAGAAACGGTAGATCTATACCAACAAAATTCATCAACAAGATTAATGGATGTTGGAAATCTGCTAACGTTATAGCTAGAACATAAAAATTCTTCAGGTAGGTATGGATATTTATTGTTCACAAAGAAATGGACATTATAAATTATTAGGGAAGAAAGAACAGTTAAGAACTCAACTCCTATCAAATATAAGGTCATGTCTTTCTTATTTACTGCCAAGAGGAACTTTTCGTGGTGATAAGTTCTATGTAGGTGATCTAAAAGGCAATCAAGGAAAAAGTATGATAGTGGAGTTAACTGGCAGTAAAGCCGGATTATGGCATGATTTTTCTACCGGAGAAGGAGGAGATATTTTTGATCTTTGGGCTGCTGTTACTGGAAAAAATCAATTTACTGATACGATAGAAGATATTGCTAAGTGGATTGGTTATTCGGAAAAAAATAACACTCTGGGGCAACCAACGGCATCATGGAACTATTACGATGAAAGTGATCAAGTGATTGCTACAGTTTATCGTTATAACACTGATTCAGGAAAAAGATATCTTCCTTTTGATGTAAAAAGGTCTAGTTTTACTCCACCACAGATCAGGCCTTTATATAATATTTCAGGTATTATGAAATCTGATAAGGTGATTTTAGTTGAAGGTGAAAAGTGTGCAGATGCTCTGATAGAGCAAGGTATAACTGCCACAACTGCAATGTTAGGAGCAAATGCACAAATAGAGAAAACAGACTGGTCACCACTTAAGGGTAAGCATGTTATTATTTGGCCAGACAATGATGAACCAGGCAAACAATATGCTGAGAAAGTTGTGAAAAAGCTTACTTTTCTTGGTGTTTTATCACTTACTCTTCTTGAAATACCGGAGAATAAACCAAAAGGATGGGATTCAGCTGATGGTATAGAAGAAAAGATGAATATTCCTGAATTCATTGAAAATAACTCGAAAAAAATCATCGTTAAGCAATTTCTTAATATTCAAGAATGGAGTGTGGAACGTTTTATAGGTCCAGTACCAGAGCAAAAGTTTCTTGTTGAAGGGTTATTTCCTTTAGGAGTGACATCTATTCTAGCTGCAATGGGAGATACTGGTAAAGGTATGCTTCTGCTTGATTTAGCACTGAAAGTTGCGAGTAGAAAAGATCAGCCATGTGGTTTTGGTCCTTTAGTTACTGAACATGGATCTGTTGTAATATTCTCTGCAGAAGATGATATGAGTGAAATACATCGTCGTTTAGAGCGTCTTGACTCACAATGCGAGAGATTAAAATATAAGGATAGGCTCTTTATTGTACCATTACCAAATGTTAGTGGATCACTTACAATCATAAAGAGTGTTTCAGGTAAAGTTATAGAGACTTCTCCTGAATTTGAATCGATAACAAAACAACTTAATAAAATAAAAGACTTAAAATTAATCGTATTTGATCCACTTGCATCATTCGTGCATGCTGATTTAAATACTGACCCAGCCGTAGGCGATTATTTGATGTCTTTATTATCTGATTTAGCAGGTAGCACTGGAGCATCAATAATTACTGCTCATCATATGAGAAAGCCAAAAAGTGAAAAACCTATATCGACTGTTGAGCAAGCACGTGATGCCATTAGAGGTACATCTGCTCTTGTTAATGGTGTTAGGTGTTCATACGCTTTTTGGTCTGTGGAAGATACAGCTAAACCGACAATTTTTAAATCAATAGGAGAATCTGTAAGACAGAACGCATTATTTTATGGAGCAATTGTTAAAGCAAACGGTTTGGCTGATCGCACTTTACGCACTTATTTAAGAAATGAAGAAACAGGATTGTTAGAGGACATAACTGAAAGATTAAGAATAAAAAATATGAACGAAAAAGATTCAAAGCAGCATCTTATAACTGCAATTACACGAGCAGCAATTTCTGGACATCCATTTACCCATACAGGAAGTACAGGAGTGTATAAACAGCGGCATAGACTACCTGAGGAGTTTCACAGTATAGGAAGAGATAGAATGGAGCGTATAGTTCAAGAGCTGTTACAAACACGGAAGCTGGTTAAGGGAATGGCTACTGGTTCAAAAGAAGATAAATGGCTTGACATTCCTAGCGGACCATTTGCTCGCGGTGTTGGAAAGTTTAGCTGTGGAGCTGAGCTATTCTCCTAAAAAATTTTTCTGATATAAAAAAATATTTTGATTTTTGCGGACGAATTTTGAACTCACCGTACATATATAATATAGGGGGAAAATGTCAATACTCACACAGTCAGGAAGAGCAGCAATAGCAGCCAGCATCAAAAAGCAATCTATCCATCTTGCTTGGGGAACAGGTGATTCAAGCTCTGGAAGTAGCCACAAAGTAGAAAAAACTTTCGTTAAGGGTGAAATAAAATTTGATCATCAACCTATTAAAGATGTGAAGGTTGTTACAGGGCAAACAACTTATCAGCCAAGTATTGACTATACAGTTAATGGCAGTACTGGTGTAATAAAACTTACGGAAAATAGCTCTATTCCAGTAAGTGATAAAGTTACTGTAGAGTATAGTGAAAGCACACCACCTGAACCTATAAATTCTATAAAGCTCTTGAATGAACTTGGCAGACGTACTGCAGATGAAGTGCTATTCTGCGCAGGTGATGAAAATGGCGAACTTATAACTCCTTCTGGAAGGTTTAGGCCCTCAAATGTACCAACTAATAATCTCTATCTCAAATTTACTTTCGATTTCACGGATGCAGCAAATCAAGTAATCAGAGAGCTAGGGGTTATGGTTGGTACTAAAGTAAAAGAAGAATTACCTATAGGACAGAGGTATTTTGAACCACAAGATATAGAAGACCCAGGGATCTTATTAGTTTTAGAACACACTGTACCACTTATCAGAACATCTGCAACTCGGGAAACTTTTTCATTTGTTGTAACCTTTTAGAATAAAATGACTTTAAACGCCTATTATAACCGCTTTAATCCTGACAAAGAGTACGAAAAAAGTTTGTTCCTTGCAGGAAGAGGTCTACAGTCTGCAGAATTAAATGAGACTCAGGAGTATGCTCTTTCTAAGCTTAAAGGCATAGGTGATGCAATATTTCGTGATGGTGATGTTATAACGGGAAGCAATTGTATTATAGATGCAAAAACTGGTAAAGCTACACTTGAGGGAGGAAAAATCTATCTGCGCGGTGCAGTTAGAAAAGTTGAAAAAGAAGAATTTGTTATTCCACTGAGTACCACAGTTCGCATAGGTGTTTATTATGTAGAATCTACGATTACAGAACTTGAGGATGAAAACCTTCGTGATCCTGCTATTGGTACAAGAAATTATCAGGAAGTAGGAGCTGCAAGGCTTAAAGTTTCCACCATTTGGGGTTATCAAGCAGAAGGTCTTTCTCCACGTTTTTCTGAAGGAGAGTTTTATCCAATCTATAACATTGAAAATGGAGTATTAATAGAACATTCACCACCTCCACAAGCAAACATAGTAACTACTGCTCTTGCTCGTTATGACAAAGAAGCAAATGGTTCCTACGTCGTAAATGGTCTTGAAGTAATGTTCCTGCAAAAGGAAGAGGGAGAAGGAGGAAAAAAAATATTTGTGATTAATGAGGGCAAAGCTCATGTTGATGGCTATGAGATTGAACTTCCTCACAGTATTCGTGTTTCTTTTGATGAAGATCCGGATATAAAATCAGTTGAATCAGAACCACATACTTTTCAGCCAAATAGCCAAAGAGTAATGGAACTGAAGGTTAATGATTTTCCAATAAGTGAAATTAAAAAAGTAGATATAACTGTTCAGAAAACCATTACTGTTACTCATGGTTCATACTCTGGAGCTATTGATCCGATACCTGACTCTGCAGTACTTGAGATTATTCAAGTTAAACAAGGCAATGTTATTTATGAAAATAGTATAGATTACAAATTAAACGCAGGAAACGTTGATTGGTCATTACCAGGTAAAGAACCAGCTCCTGGAAGTAGTTATCAAATAACCTACCGCTGTCGTACTCATGTAAGCCCTGAAGATATAAGTGAACAGGGATGCAAAGTAAAAGGAGCAGTTGATAACAGCTTGGTTCTGATTGATTACACCTGGAAAATGCCCCGCTATGATTTAATTACTATCGATAGCAAAGGAGTGGTAAGAAGAATAAAAGGAATTTCTCACCCTTGGCGACCATCAATGCCTAGAGCGCCTAGTGGACAACTTTTGCTCTGCTACATTCATCAGACGTGGAAAAAAGGCGAAGGGGTAAAAATAGTGAATAATGCTATTCATGCTGTACCGATGAATGAGCTTGAAGCAATGAAAAAAGGAATAAATGATCTTTATGCGCTGGTTGCAGAGGAACGTCTACGCAATGATGCAAATTCAAGAGAACCTACCACCAAAAAAGGAGTATTTGTTGATTCATTCTTTGATGATGATATGCGCGATCAAGGAATTTTGCAGTCTGCAGCAATAGTAAATAAGGAACTAATTTTACCAATAGATGTAACGATTGCTGATATTGATGGAGGAGAAAAAACTTATTTGTTGCCATATGAACTTGAACCGGTACTGGAGCAGCTTTTACAGACTAAAGGAGAAAAGATCAATCCATATCAAGCTTTTGATCCAGTCCCGGCACAAATTACTCTAAATAAAAATATAGATCACTGGACGGAGGTTACCACGAATTGGAAAAGTCCAGTAACCAGAGTGTTTAATGTTAAAGAAACAACAGAGCTGCTGTCAAGTACCTCATACGAAACTGAATTTATGCGAGAAGCAACTCAAAATTTTGAGATTGAAGGTTTTGCAACTGGTGAAAAGCTTAAGGAAGTAAAATTTGATGGCATAAGCATTCAACCTCAAGCATAGAAAATATTTGAAAGAAAAACATGATCGCAACATTTATTGCTGATAACAGAGGAAAAATAAAAGGAAGATTTACTGTACCAAGAAACATTCCTGCTGGGACTAAGTTAGTACAGTTCTTCGGTGATAAAGGAAGTTATGGAGAAGCAACGTATACTGGTAAAAAAACAATTACCATAGAGGAAAGAAGAAGAGTGATCGCAGCAAGACGAGTTGATCCTTTAGCCCAAACATTTACGCTAAATGAGAGCAGACACATAGGAGGCGTGGAGCTATGGTTCGTAAATAGCAGCAAAAAACGTGTTGTTGTGCAGATTAGAGAAACAGCAGTGGGAATGCCCTCGCAGACTGTCATTGCTGAAAGTTATATTGAGCCAAGAGATATAAAGGTGGATGGCACAGCAACACGTATTACTTGGTCACCAGTGTTTTGCCATGCAGGAGAGGAGTATGCAATAGTTTTACTTACCGATGATTCAGAGACAACAGTCAAAATAGCAGAACTTGGCAAATATGATGCAGTAAATAGCCGTTGGGTAACGAGTCAGCCATATCAAGTAGGAGTATTACTCTCATCTAGCAACGCAAGTACTTGGACTCCACATCAGAACTTAGATTTAACGCTTCGGCTTTTGGCTGCAAAATTTAGCGAAGTTTCTCACATTATTGATCTTGGCAAGGTTACTGCAAATAACGTATCAGATTTAATTGTTTTGACGAACGTCGAAAAAGTAGCATTTGATACCAATGTAGAATTTATTTTAACAGATGAAGAAGGAAAAGAAAATTTTTTGTCTGATAATTTGCCGCTCGCACTGCGTGAAAGAATAAATGGGGAATTAACGGTAAAAGCAAGCCTAAAAGGAGGGCGAGAAAAAAGTCCAGTTCTTTATCCTGGGTTACAGTTAGTTCTGGGTAATCTTTCAGAGTTCGGAGATTATGTTACAAGAAGCATTACAGCAGGAGCTAACACTAAGATTACCATAACATATGATGCGCTGATACCTGGCACTGCAGATGTTAAAGCATATGTACAAAAAAACGTGGATTGGCAATTAGTAAATTTAACATCAGGAAAACCAATTGGAGAAAATTTGGTAGAGAGAACTCATGTGCTATCAAATTTTAATGGTAATGATACAAGGATAAAATTGGTTTTAAGTGGAACGGTTGTCTATCGTCCAAAAGTCAAAAATCTACGAATCATTATCACTTAGCAGAATGTCAGATGATAAAACAAGTAGAGGATACTCTTTGCCTCATCCAGAAAACATTGCTGTGCAAGATGTTGTTCGTATCCGTACCACAATTAAGAAAATAGATGAAGATATTACCGAAAGAGAAGATGAGCATAATCAACTTAAGAGTAATTTTGAGCGGTTTAATTTTGAGACTTTTTTAAATTTTTGGAAATGAAAGAAGCAATATACCAAAGGATAAAGGATTTAGCAGCAAATAGCACACCTGATCAACTGGCATATCTTGCAAAATCGCTGGAATTGATAGCAGATAAAAAAGCTATTGCTGACATTGTGCAGATGACTGAGGTAAAAGAGATAATTGATGCACTACAAAAGAGGATTAAGGATTTAGCAGAAAACAGTACACCAGATCAATTAGCATATCTTGCTAAAGCATTGGAATCAATAATCGACAAAAGTACAGTTTCTGAAATTGTACAGATGACAGATGGTAAGCTAAAAGAACTTCT
>NZ_JAFEVH010000021.1:11666-23408 GCF_048054155.1 Wolbachia endosymbiont of Nasonia giraulti | reverse complement strand
ATTTATTACTTTTTTTTCGGCTTGACACACTTTTTTGAACGTTCCCACTAAGTTCTCAATTTCTCAAAGAAATCTTTTAATAAAAGAGAACATTTTGTTTCTAATATTCCACCATAAACTTCAGGTATGTGGTTACAGAATTGAAATATTCTAGTGCCGTTTTCAACTCCTCCACCTTTGGGATTGTAAGCCCCGAAGTACAGACGTTTAATTTTTGCAAAAGAGATAGCTTGAGCGCACATCGGGCACGGCTCTAACGTTACGTACATTTCAGCTTCATAAAGCGTGGAAGTTGAAAATGCTTGTTTAATTGTTAACATTTCTGCATGTGCAGTTGGATCATTAGATATATTGTGTGCAGAGGAGATGATATTGTTTCCATTAACTATTACAGCACCTATTGGCACTTCGCCATCTTTCTGAGCAAGTTTTGCTTGCTCTATAGCAAGTTCCATGTATTGGTACTTAAACATTAGGTGCTTGGGTAAATATAATTTTCTTTTCTTGGCTTTTCTATTTTTTCTAGGTTATAGAATTCACTAAGGACTATTGTCCTTTTTACAAGGCTATCTATTTCTCGCTTTAAATATTTTTTTATTTCTTCTACCGATTTTAGTTCGTTTATAGCTACAACTACTTCTTCCATTATATCCTCTATAATTTGATCCTCCTCTAATTTATATATTATTTGTTCTACATGCCTATTCAATTCCTCGAAGGTCGCAGATCCATATGTAATGCTATCTTTACTATTTCTTAGTAACATTTTTTACCTCTCTATTAGAATATAGTTTATTCAGTTCTATTAAACTCTATTGTCAATAGCTGCCTTAATAAATGATGTAAAGAGAGGATGAGGAGAAAATGGTCTTGATTGAAATTCTGGATGAAATTGCACACCAATAAACCATGAGTGATTTTTTAGCTCCACTGCCTCTATGCATGTTTTATCTTCTGATATACCACTGCATATCATTCCATTCTCTTCTAAGTTATTTTTATAATCTAAATTAACTATATATCTGTGTCTGTGTCTTTCTGAAATAGTGACACTACTATACACATTTGCCATTTTTGAATTTGGACTTATATTACACTTGTATGTTCCAAGTCTCATGGTTCCACCAAGATCAACGTTCTTACCATCAGCGAGCTTGATGATTGGGTGTTTGCAAGTATAAAATTCTTCAGAGTGTACATCTTCAAGCTTAATAACGTTACGAGCAAATTCAATCACTGCAAGCTGCATACCAAGACATATTCCTAAAAAAGGAATGTTATTTACACGGGCATAGTTTATTGCTAATACTTTACCTTCTATTCCATTATCACCAAATCCTCCTGGAACAAGGACTGAATTAGAGCTTTGTAATTTTTCTCTGATAAACTTTGCATCTATAGATTTTCCATTCTCTTCTCTTGAGTTGACCCAATTTATCTTCACTCTAGCTTTATTACTAATTGCACCATGGTTTAATGCTTCAATCAGTGATTTATATGCGTCAGGAAATTCAGTATATTTTCCTACTATGGAAACGATAACTTCTTGTGTTGGATGTCTCATAGAGTGTACTATTTGGTTCCATTCAGGTAAGCTTGGTTTTGGCTTACTTAAGTGAAAGTGATCCAAAATTTGTGTCCCGAGCCCACATTGATTATACAAGGACGGTAACTCGTATATATGGTTTACATCAGGAGCAGGTATTACGTTAGATAAAGAAACATTGCAAAGATTGGCTATCTTTTCTTTTTGATTATCGGAAATTTCTTTTTCACTGCGACATAATATAATATCTGGTTGTAACCCCGCAGAGTTTAACTCTCGAACTGAATGCTGTGTCGGTTTTGTCTTTAATTCTTGTGCTGCAGTGAGGTATGGTATTAAAGTTAAGTGAATAAGGATAACTTTTTGCTTTCCTAGTTTATAATTAGCTTGGCGTATAGCTTCCAAAAACGGTTGGCTTTCAATATCGCCTACGGTTCCGCCTATTTCGCATATTACAAAATCTAAATCTTCTGTACCATTAAAAATGAAAGATTTGATTAAATCTGTCACATGAGGAATGATTTGCACAGTTTTGCCTAGATAATCACCACACCTTTCCTTCTTTAATAATTTATTATATACTTTACCAGTTGTTATATTGTCGTCCTTGGTTGCTTTAATTTTAGTAAAACGCTCGTAATGTCCAAGGTCTAAATCAGTTTCAGCACCATCCTCAGTAACAAATACTTCCCCGTGCTGAGCTGGGCTCATTGTTCCAGGATCAATGTTGAGATATGGGTCAAGCTTTCTGATGCGAACATTGAATCCATGAGCTTGAAGAAGTGCTCCCACACTTGAAGCAACTAAACCCTTACCAAGTGATGAAACAACTCCACCTGTAACAAAGATAAACTTGGTTTCTTTCATTAATTTTCAAATGGAACAGAAGTTGATTGGCCTTCTTGCTTCTTTTCTGATATAATCTTCTCTGCAATTGATTTTTTATGTACATCTTTTGAACATAATCCTGATAGTAACAGTGTATTTATAATGAACAGCCCAGCAACTATAGAAGTTATTCTACTGAGTGGATTTTCAGAAGACTTTACCGGAATTATTGAATTCATTCCCTGTTGTGAATTACTAAAGCCACTTAATGAACTACTTCCAGGTGGCTGCAGGAGCACTAAAATTACCAATACAACAACCAATATTATTTGAAGTACACTAAGTACTGTTACTGACATTATGAATAGAGCTAAAAATAAAGATTTTAGGAGCATAAGGATCATAAGTCAAGAATATCTTTACCCGAGTAACTTGACTACTGGAATCCAAGTATGTATTAAACCTTATTTAAATTATGAGCTATCACATTTTAAAATACAAAGATTATGAACCAAAAATGGATGAAAGTTCTTTTATCGCAGATGGTGTGCGTATCATAGGTAACGTTGAAATAGGAAGGAATGCGAGTATCTGGTTTAATTGTGTGATCAGAGGAGATGTTGGATCAATCAAAATAGGTGATGAAACGAATATTCAAGATGGCACCGTAATTCATGTAGATAGAAATCCAGGCGGTGATACGATTATTGGTAGTATGGTGACGGTTGGACATTTTTGTGTGTTACATGCATGCACGATACATGATAAAGCATTTATTGGTATGGGCTCTGTTATAATGGATCATGCGATTGTGGAGTCTGAAGCTATGGTAGCTGCTGGCTCACTGGTAACGCATGGGAAAGTGATAAAAAGTGGTGAAGTATGGGCTGGCAGGCCAGCACAATTCTTCAAAAAAATGTCAGATGAGGAAATTAAACATATTACACAATCTGCACAAAATTATATCATGCTGATGAAAGAATATAAGGCTGTATGCTAGGTTGAGAAATCTTCAGCTCTGATGCACATTCTACGTTAACTACTTCAAAAGCTTCTTCAACTATAGAATGCTTATCAATATAAGGCTCAATCACTTTTTCAACTCTAGTTTGCTTATCAATATGCTGATTAATAAAACTACCTCTGACTAGAATATCCTTTATTGGCCAGTTTGTTTCTGTTGGAGTACCTGATAATTTAGCTGCAAATTTTATCGGTGCTGACGTTAGAAAAAGAGATATAGTATTATTTGAATTAAGATAGAAGTTTACATGATCTTTACAATCTTTTAGATTTATATCTCCCGGAAAATCTGGTATTTGAGATTGTATATTTGCTTTTATGAAGTTCATCCGGCCGAATTTTTCAGTAAGTATCCCTACCTCTTTTAGAACTTCTAATGGGATGATAATATCATTGCTAATTCCATTTTCTTCTTGAGAAAAAAGTTCAGTGTATGCTCCTTTTTTTCTGTGTTTCTCAAAATACTTAGGAAAATACATATTAAGGTATTCAGAGTGTAGCTCTATACGATTTTTCTGGTCATCCTCTAGAGTAAATGTGTATTTACCACGATTTTGCTTAAGCTCGCACAATTTAAATTTACTAAGGTCAGAGTCTGGAAATGGCTTTTCAATTTCAAAAGCAAGTGTAAGAGTGTGCGTTGTGTGATCAAATTCATTTTTTTCTTGTAGACCATCTTGTAAACTATAGTACTTATTTTTTTCATATTCCTTTTTTTCTCTATTAGCATTAACTTCCTGTTCATTAAAACTTTCAACAGCATAAAAAAATTCTTCTTCATCTAGCTCTTCTCCTGTTAGAGCATCCTCAAACACATCCTGTTCATCCTCTAAATCAATCTCATTACCTTTCGTTTCTATTTTATTCTCTATACTTATTTTTTTTGTATGGTCATTTCCATTGCTAGCAGTTGTTTGATGATGTGTATCGTTAGTTTGAAAAAAGCTCTTTACTTTTGATATTAAGCTAATCCATGAAAGTCTGACTTGATTAAGTAGCCATTTAAAACTCTTCATTGTTTTACCTCAACCTAATTACTAAAAATTGTAACAGAATAAATTAAATATGTCAATAAGATACACAAATTGTACTAACTGGGAATTAGTGGCAGCACTTAACATCTGTGTAAATTTTGACATAGGCGTTTTCTGCATTTTAACCAAATCAGTAAAGAGAACACCATTGATATTCTCCTTTTAGAAGCAACTTGAATAAAACTGATAAAGTTTGAATTAAAGTGTGATTAGGAAAGTGAGTGATGAGAACTCTTTATTTGGACTTCTTTTGATTCATCTATTTTAGTATTAGGTCTTAGTGTTGTGTGTGTAGCACCACCAGCTACGAGTGCAGATGCTGTAGCTATGATAATTATTGCTAACATACTTAGTCTAGTTGTGTGCTGAAGTATAGTATTTGCTATCAGTCCAACAGCAAGACCAACACCAATAACAGCAGTGTACAACATTATCGAATTTGAATCAGATACGTAATTTGTGAGCTCTTTGGAACACTCTTTTGCTAATCCTTTTACTGCTCTCTTGAGTTTGTTTTGATCTTCTTCTGTTCCAGTACCTGATTTTAGTCTCTTACATAACTCTTGTATTTTTTCACCTTGTACTTCTGCCAGCTTTTTTAGCTCCGTAGACAATTTCTCTATTTTTGTTCCTTTCAATTCTACTATTATTTTCTTGAAACATGGCATCATTATTTGCTCTGTTTCTTCTTCTACTTGATTTTTTAATGCTATTATTTTATTCAATTGTTCTTCTGATATTTCAGTGTCTTTTTTTAGTTCCACTGTAACCTTTGTTTCTTCTAGCTCCGATATTACGTTCATTAATGCGTGAAATGCACTCCATAGCTTTTCACCAGAATTCTGACTCCGTTTTGGTGACATAGACTGACTGCCTTTGAACTTTTTTGGTGATATGGGCTGATTTTTACCATCTTTAAGCTTTTTTGAGTTTTCGCCAGCACTTACTTTAACCATAATAAACCTCGCATATTAAATAATGCTATTACATAATATCTTTAAAGCTCAAGGTCAAATAGTATCTTTACATAATATAACTCATAAACAGAAAATTTTAGTATAAATTGCCATATTTACTTTGTGCTATGGTTTGAGATAGAATAACAACTTGCTTCAAATATGGAAAGGCAGTACAACTCTATAATCAAGTTACTGAACTCTCATTTACTCCTCTTTTTTTGTAAAACAATCTACAATTCATTAGAAGATCTTCAGATAGACGTTGATCATTGGTTGCGTTTTTACAGTGAGACAAGACCTCATTCTAGTAAATATTGTTATGGCGATGTAGACTTTTCTGAATAGAAAACATATTGCTTTTTAGAAAAATATTGGTAGCATTACATTAAGAGACTGATATTAGTTTTCAATTTTTCTGTTAGTTAATTCTTGCTTGCTAGGTTAAGTTGTGTCTGGTAACCATAATGGCAAATCTTGTTAACTTGAGGCGTGAATTTTAGCCTCTTTCATCCTTACATTAGTTACATATTCTTCCGCAGAGGGCTAATGAATTTATTAGTAAAATTCAGTAATTTATAACTGACAATTAGAGCTGTTAATTAGCAACTCACTTTAAATAAGTTACTCAACTGTGACAGATTTAGCTAAATTTCTCGGACAATCTACATCTAACCCTTTTTTTTCTGCAATAGAATAAGCAAGAAATTGCATAGCAACACTGTAGATAATTGGAGAAACAAAATTGTCAACTTCTGGAAGTTGCACCACATCTATGCAAATTCCCTTTAAGAGCGGTGCTCCTTGCTTATCACTAAAGGCAATTACTTTACCTTTTCTTGCAATAATCTCTTGTATATTGGATAGCGTTTTAAAGAATAAATTATCGTAAGGAATAATTGCGATAACAAGTACAGTAGAGTCTATCAAGGCGATAGAACCGTGCTTCATTTCTCCCGCTGCAATACCAATTGTGTTGATATATGAAAGCTCTTTTATCTTCAATGCACCTTCCATTGCAACTCCATATGAGCTTCCTCTCCCAATTATAATTATATTATTGTGCTCTAATATACTGCCTGATATATGTTGTATTTCCATCACATTCAAAACATGCTCAACATGTTCGGGAATAGAATTAATAGCATCGCTTAGTTCCTTTATCCTCTCTCTACCTAGTATACCTTTTATTTTTCCAAGCTCTACAGCAAAGCATGCTAAAATTGCAAGCTGCGTAGAAAAGGTTTTTGTCGAAGCAACACCAATCTCAGGTCCAGCAAGAGTATGCAATACAATATCTGAGGCTTTTTCTATGCTGCTATTAAATGTATTAATTATGCTAATGATCATTTGTTTCTGCAATCTCGCATAACGTAGTGCTTCCATAGTATCTGCAGTTTCACCAGATTGAGAAATGAATAAGCCAATACTACCTTCTTCGAGCTTGACGCTGCTATACCTAAATTCTGACGAGATTTCTAGATATACCCGAATTTGAGCAATACTTTCCAGCCAACACTTTGCTATTAGTCCAGCAAAATAGGATGAACCGCATCCAACTATAGTAATGTAACCTAGTTCAGAAAATAATTCTTTGTTGATCTCTTTATATTGTTTATAAAATTGATTTATTGTTTTGTTTAATGCATACGGTTGCTCAAAAATTTCTTTTAGCATAAAGCTAGGGTAACCATTTTTACTAATTAGAAAATTTCTTGGACTGCTATTTTCTGTTCTGCGTTTAACTTGTATACCATTATTATATACACTGAATTCGTTAGATTTTATTACTGCAATATCATTATCTTCTAAATGCAATATTTTTTCTACAAATGAATTCAAAGTATTAGTATCAGAAGCAGCAAACACTTTATTACAGTTATATCCTATTGCTAAAGGCAAATTTCTTTTTGCAACAAATAAAGTATCTGGATATTCTGCAAATAATAAAGCCAAAGCAAGTGAACCTTGTAAATTGTTTAGACACTGTAATATAGAATCAACTGGTGACAATCCTTCATTAAGATATGCAGTTAATATGTTTGGTATTACTTCTGTATCAGTGTCGGTATGAAAAGATACTCCCTTTTCCTCCAGATCCTTTTTTAATATATTGTAATTTTCAATTATGCCATTATGAGCAACAACAACATTATTTATATAAATGGGATGAGCATTTTTAAGATTTGGAACTCCATGTGTAGCCCAACGAGTATGTGCTATACCAACTTTGCTACTAGATATCTTGCTCTCATGAACAACTTCACATAATCTTTCAACTTTACCTTCTGATTTTTTGACTTCTATCTTACCTCTATTATTTATAATTGCTATACCTGAAGAGTCATACCCTCTGTATTCCAATTTTTGCAACGCGGTTAGTAAAGTTGGTATTACTGAATCACCGCTACTTACTATACCTAATATTCCACACACTTCGTAAATTATGAAGCATTTTTGTCTTTTTTACTTTCCTCTAGTTTATTTTTCTTGCCATTCTTTTCAACTTTGCTTTTTTCAATAGATTTAGCTACTGGCTTTTGAATTTCTTTATTTAAGATTTCAGATATAGCAGACTTTAGGATTTTTATTTCAATTTTTGGTGCTATTTCTAGTATTAGTTGTGAATTTACTTCGTCAACTTTGTTTACTTCACCTATTATTCCACTAGAAGTAATAACCGTATCACCACGTTTTATTTGATCTATCATCCTTCTATGTTCTTTTAGTTTTTTGTGATTTGGGCGAATAATGAGAAAATAAAATACTACAAATATTAAAATGAGTGGAATAAAGCTAGCAACAGATGCTGATACATTGTTAGTCGCATCTGCCGCAAAAACCTCAGAAATGAACATATTTAATCCCAATTATTAACGATAAAATTAAATAGATTAAGCAGCAATTACAATATCATGTCAAGTCTCTGAAAGAAATTAATTCAAATTAATAAGAAACTTAAAGAATTTTAAGGTGTTTCTGCTGTAATGGCGGGAGTGATGAGACTTGAACTCACGACCTCATGCGTGACAGGCATGCGCTCTAACCAACTGAGCTACACCCCCCATTGCTTTTTAACGTTTGCAACTTTAAAGCTAATCAACGTGTTGCCACTTGTCAATATTTTTTGTTTGCGCTTTTTTGTCTTTTTTATTACTATGTAAATAACTTAATTTCACACATGGCTTATGCAAGTAGTCCCGTTAGGGTTATGCCATGGAGGATAAACTATTTGGAGGAGTAAATATGACAAATTTGCCTAAAGTCACTATACGTGATTTAGCTGAATCTGGTGTGCATTTTGGCCATAAAGTTAGTCGCTGGAATGCGAAAATGGCCCCATATATATATGGTATACATCAACAGAATCGTATACACATAATAGACTTACGAAAAACATTACCATTGTTAGAGGCGGCGATGAAAGCTTTATACGATGTTGCATCTCAAGATGGTCGCATTTTATTTGTTGGTACGAAATTTCAAGCTTTAGATATTGTTGCAAGTGAAGCAGTTCGTTGTGGTCAGTATTATGTAAATGATCGATGGCTTGGTGGTATGCTTACTAATTGGAACACTGTTTCTTCTTCGATAAAAACTTTGATACAATATGAGAAAATATCCAATGATGAAGATAGCATCTTAACAAAAAAAGAATTAGGAAACATTGAAAAGAAAAGAAAAAAGCTTGATAAAGAATTGGGTGGAATTAGAGAAATGGGAGCAGTTCCTGATATTTTATTTATTATTGATACTAACAAAGAGCATATAGCGGTTAAAGAGGCTAAAAAACTGGGTATTCCTGTAGTTGGAGTACTTGATACCAATTCTGACCCAGATGGTATTGCCTATCCTATACCAGGAAATGATGATTCAAGAAAATCAATAGAGCTCTATTGTAAATTAGTTGCTGATTCTATATTAGCTGGAATAGAGTCTAGTTTGACAAGGTCTAGAGTTAAGGATGATGAGCTTATTCAAGAAAAAGAAGAGGATATTGTGCAAACTAAAAAGAAGCGTATTAAGGTTGAAACAGAAAGGGAGGTAATAGTAAGTAAATGAAGATGGATTCAAGTAGTATAAGGGAATTACGCGATAGAACAGGGCTTGGCTTAAGCGATTGTAAGAAAGCGTTAGAAGAGTGTGATGGTGATATTAAGAAAGCCGTTGATAGGTTACGTACAATAGGATTTGCTAAAGCTGACAAAAAGTCTGATAGAGTAGCTTCCGATGGGCTTATTGCTATGTGCTTGGCTAGAAATTATGGTGTATTGGTTAAAGTCAATTGTGAAACTGATTTTGTTGCTAGAAGTGAGAAGTTCATAGCATTAGTTTCAAATTTAGCATCAATTGCTTGTCAAGAACGTTGTACTAGTCTTGATGAGTTAAAAAATGCCAAATATGAAGATGTTGGTACGGTACAGGAAGCTATTATGAGTGGTACATCGGTTCTTGGTGAGAAGTTAGAGTTAAGCAATCTTTGCTACCTAGAGACTAAGGATGGGATTATTGCTGGCTATGTACATGGTGATATGCATGGCTTAGGTAAGATTGGTGCTTTAGTAGCATTGCAATCATCTGGTGATAAACAAGAGATTGGAAAGCAAATAGCTATGCATGTAGTTGCTATGAAACCTGAAGCTTTATCTATAGATGATTTAGATCAAGAAAAATTAAACAATGAGCGTTCTATAATTGAGGAGCAAGTAAAGAGCTTAAATAAACCTGAAGAGGTAGCGAAAAAAATAGTAGATGGACGAATGGCTAAATACTATGAAGAAGTTGTTCTGCTAGAGCAGAAATTTATAAAAGATGATAAAATGAAGGTTGCTGATTTTATAGAATCAAGTGCTGTTAAATTAGCTAATTATAAGTTACTTACTTTGGATGGTGAAAATAAGTAACAAAACTTCAGAAGTAAAATACCCCAGAGTGTTATTCAAAATCTCTGGGGAGGCTTTGATGGGATCAAAGCTGTTTGGCCATGATATGGAAGTGATAGATAAACTATCCAAAGACATAGTTGAAGTTTGTAATCTCGGAGTTCAAGTTTGTATTGTTGTTGGTGGTGGGAATATTTTTCGTGGTGCATCAGCATCTTTAAGTGGCTGTGAAAGAGCAAGCAGTGATTATATTGGAATGCTTGGCACTGTCATTAATGCTTTAATTTTGCAAAATTTTTTAGAAAAAAGCTCTATAGTCTCTAGGGTGTTGTCTGCTATACCTATGACTACCATATGTGAGCCTTACATAAGAAGGAAGGCTATTCATCATTTAGAAAAAGGTAGAATTGTCATTTTTGCAGCAGGTACAGGTAACCCATTTTTTACCACAGATACAGCTGCAGCTTTACGTGCTGTTGAAATGAATTGTGATGTTATTCTAAAAGGTACGCAAGTAAGAGGTGTATATTCTGCTGATCCAAAAAAAAATGAGGATGCTGTGATGTATGATAGGCTTTCTTATACAGATTTGCTAACTCGTGATTTAAAAGTTATGGATGCATCAGCAATTTCACTTGCTCGTGAGAATTCTATCCCGATTATAGTTTTTTCTTTAAAAAGAGAAAAAATGGTCGATATTATTAAGGGTCAAGGTACTTATACTATAGTCTCAGGTTATAAACATTAGGTAATTTATGTTAAACGAAATAAAAGCTAAAACAAAAGAAAGAATGCTAAAAACTATTCAGTCTTTTCATGATGATATGAAAGGTGTACGTACTGGTAGAGCTAACTCATCATTACTTGATGGTATAGTTGTAAATATCTATGGTGGACATCAAAAACTGAACCAAGTTGCAGGCGTTTCAGCTATAGATAACAAAACTCTATCAGTTAAAGTTTGGGATGCTACTGTTATCGGTGAAGTGAAAAATGCGATAATCAATGCTAACCTAAATTTAAATCCTGTTGTTGAAGGAAATACTATACGTATAGTTCTTCCAGACTTAACACAAGAAACTCGTGAAAAATTAGTGAAATTATTGCATCAATTTTCTGAAAATGCACGAGTTGCAATTAGAAATATACGCAGAGATGTTATGGAAGAAATAGAGGAAATGAAGAAAAATAAGGAAATCTCAGAAGATGATTTTCATGTTGCCAAAAAGGAAATACAAAACATTACTGATGATAATGTAAAAAAAGTCGATGATGACTTATCTATTAAAGAAAAGGATATATTGCATCATTAAGTTAATATGAAAGAATTTTTCAGTATTGAAAAACATAAGAGGATTCGATATAGATACAGTTGTATGAATGCTGTGATTCAGATCTCATCATTACGCACACATTTGATCGTTATACGGGAACGTTCAAAAAAGTGTGTCAAACCGCATTTTCAATTCAAC
>NZ_JAFEVH010000021.1:0-11266 GCF_048054155.1 Wolbachia endosymbiont of Nasonia giraulti | reverse complement strand
ATACCATAATGGAACTTTATCATCCATTTTAGAAAATACTATAGCATCAGCTCTGTTTCTGCAATGCTTACAAATTCTGGCCCAGGATTTAGTAACCTAATAGGTCCTTCAGGTAATTATTCCTCCTTTAGTGGTGGAGTAAAGCTATTTCTATCGTTTTTGATGCTGCTTGGCAGGCTTGAAATATTGCCAATTTATTTTTGTATAGGTAGTTTATACTGGAAACTTTGCCATTCCAGAGTGTAACGCTAATTCAGGTTTACATTTAAATTCTATTACATATTATTATAAGTATTACAAAACTTTAAAGGACAATTATGGCAGTTATGCCAGATAAATGGATAAGGGAAAAGGCTGAAAACTCTAGAATGATAGAGCCTTTTGTGAATCATAAAAGCAGTAAGGGTGTTGTATCTTTCGGATTATCATCTTATGGCTATGATGCAAGAGTTAGTAATAAGTTTAAGATTTTTACTAATGTTAATTCAGCTATTGTAGACCCCAAGAATTTTTCTGAGAATAGTTTCATAGATAAGGAAACAGATGTATGTATAATCCCACCAAATAGTTTTGTACTCGCCAGCACGGTGGAATATTTTCGTATACCAAGGAATGTACTGGTAATTTGTGTTGGTAAATCAACTTATGCAAGATGTGGTATTATAGTAAACGTTACACCTTTAGAGCCTGGATGGGAAGGTCACGTCACACTTGAATTCTCTAACACTACTCCACTTCCTGCAAAAATTTACGCTAATGAAGGAGCATGCCAATTTGTGTTTTTAAGCGGCGAAAGTGAGTGTGAGAAGTCATATGATGATATGAAAGGAAAATATATGAATCAACATGGTATCACTTTGCCGTTAGTTAAGTGATTACTTTAGATAAAGCTAGATATTGATTTTTTGTATTGAAGATTAGCAAAATTTTCTTTTATTAGTTCATCGCATTTTTTATCACCTAAAACTGCACGTGCAGAGTGATCTTTAAATGATTCTATAAAGCTAATAAAGAAATTTGTAGAAGGATTACTTAAAGCTTTTACAACTTCTTTTTTTTCTTCATCATTGGCAAGCTGATTAAATAATTCTTCACCTTTTTTTTGTAGCTCATTTTGAAATTCTTGTTTTACAGTAGCCTTATCCGCTCTTTGCAAGAAGAAAAACTCTTCAAAAGTGTACAAGGAAGAGACAATACTGTTAAAGGTACCAGTAAAACATGCACTGCCAACAAGTACTCCATATTCTGTTTGCGATTCTACTAAATGTTTAACCAGTTGATATTTTCTCTGTGATATGCGGGTATTAATATCTATATTATTATCAGTACTTTTTTTATTTTTATCCTTACAAGCTTTCCAAACCAAACTTAAAACTTGCTTCAATCTTAATCCACTTCCACTATGTGAATTAGGGTCATTTTTTATACGCTTTAGGCACTCAAGTGCATGTTTTTTCTCATCTGATGTGAGTTGATCTTTATCTACAGCTTTTTGTATGCCATTTGCTATGCACTCTAACTGATCAATAAATCCTTCTATTTCCTTTATAAACTTATCATCAACATCAGGCTCGCCATAGTTTTCTTTTAGCTTTTGAACGTTAATATTAATTGCATCATTTACATTAGTATCATGCGTTGTTTGTGGGATACGCGCTGCCTCCATAAATGCTTCAGTTCTTTGCTCTAACCATTCTGGTAATTTGCCTCCTGCAAAAAGATATAGCTTACTCAATGCTTGAGCGACTAGAGTTAATGCTAGAACAAGAACAATAGATGCTATTAGTAATACTACAGCTAAACCAATGACTAGCCACCTCACAGGGGCTAGTAAAATATCTCTTAATTTTGACGTTCTTTGTATGTTACCTGGTGTATTTACTACTACTGGCATAATTAATTTTAAATAGTCTCACTATCGTCAATATATTATATTTCTCTTATTTTTTCAACTCACATTTCTACTTCTGTACTTTTTCATTCTTTCGTCTAATTATTATAGATGCATTTCTTTATTAATTGATATCCTCTCAAGCAGCTAACACTGATTGCATTCGCCTAGTTACAAAATAATGTCTGTGCTAAAACATGCTCATATATAGCTCTTTTTCTAATAGTTCGAACAGGTGGATATTCTTTCTGGCTCAATTTTTTATAACAGACCAATGGTTTGATTAAAATCAGGAGAATATGGAGGCAGATATATAACTTCAGCACTAACACTTTTAACAAATTCACTTATTTTCTATGAAAAGTTGCATTATCCAAAATCACCCAGCAAAAAGCTTGAACCAGCTATTAAAAACGTCTGTATCGCAGTAGCTTTTAAAAATCATAGGCGCCATAATTTTTCCCTTATTCAAAGCTGCAATCATACAATACGCTGACTTTTGTGTTATCAATTCCAGATTAGTCGATATATACAAGAATTTCAGTGTTTTTTGTTGCTATGAGTTTTTTAAGCTCAGCACGTTTTTTCTGCGTCCTTAAATAGTCCTAATTTTAATTTGTTTTAAGTTTAAAGTCTTTCGTTAGGTTTGCAGAATACATTTCCTTATTATCTTGGTTATAGAAAGTAAATTTGTGATCGTCTAAACCTAATATTGCAAAGCCAAAGCCGAAAAAGTTTCTAACTTCGTGTGCTAAGTAATTTCTACTATTTGGATAGTTAAATTCTACGTTTTGATAAACAGGTTCTTGATCTTGAGCGTGTAATAATGCACCGCCGTTTCCAACTATAATCTGATCTGGAACATTATCCATTAATAAAATCTGGGCTATATGAATGTGGCCAGAAACTATGGTAGTAACATTGCTTGGAAATTTATCTCCAAAAGCTTCAATTTGTGTAAGATTACCATGGCTTTTTAATGTCAAAAATTCTTTTTTTGGAGATCTCCAAAGCGGTTTATGAGTCAAAAACCACGTGGGCTTATCTTGTATCAATTTATCAAACTGCCTCTCAAAAGCATCAACTGTGCTTTGGGTTGTAAAAATTTCCTCACCGGATGAAGAGTCGAAGATAAAAAACTTCATCGGCCCAGCATCTAAGAACCAACTGGAAATAAGATCTTCACATTTTTGAGGGAAAAAGGGGTATGAATCTAAATATCTGAACCATCCTTCATAAGCTCTATTACAACTCTCATGATTTCCACGAACAAAAAGAAAAGGAGATTGTGTTAAAATATCTTTTGCAGGCTCAAACCAATCAGCGTACCAAGCTTCTTTGCTATATCCATAAATATCGCCGCACTTTTTTGTGTTTCTACATTTTGTTTGTCTATAATGATAATCACCAACATGGATAATTAAATCTGGTTTATGAAAAGCGATTGAATCTAAATTTTTTTTCAAAGGCCAGTTATCTACAGAATTACATTCTTGCTGAAATAACATATTTATTCTACATCCTGTATCGCCAATGAAGGCAATTTTGCTGATCTTTTCCGCTAATACGGGAACTTTTATATTGTCAATACTAATTTTTTGAGCATTTGTTTCTACTATCAGTTCACAAACTGTTTCGGTATTGTTAATTGAGCTGCGACTTAGCATTTCTACTGCCTTATTATCGACGTAAGCAATGGGACACATGTTATTGTCTATAATCGCACGTATGCTTAATTTATTTTCTGGAATGATTTGAGACCATGTGTACAATATTTGTGCATGAGTGGAGTAAAAGCTAATTGTAAGAGATAGAATTAAAAAAATGAAGATATTAGCTATTTTCATTTGTGTAAAGACCTAAATTAAGAATTAGTAGTAAGATTATCTTAAATGATTAAAGTTTGTAACCATAAAATTCATAGTTAAATTATACAGGCATTTCCTAAATTATCCTAGTATCAGATTGACACTTTAGATGAAAAATCCTAAAATGATTAAGTAATTTAAAGTAATTATATAGAAACTAGAATAAAGTGCGGTCGTGGTGGAATTGGTAGACACGCAGCGTTGAGGTCGCTGTGGCTCACAAAGCCTTGGAAGTTCAAGTCTTCTCGACCGCACCAAGTTGTTTTGGTGTAGGTGAAATGTTTATAGGAAATCAAAGTAGAAATAAAGTAGAAAGGGCCATCAGTGAAGTCAGGCGTGGTCTTCCAATTTTAATATATGATGATGAAAATAACTATCTATTGCTTGCTGCTGCTGAAACTTTAGAAAAAAATTTATTTAGTCAATATAAGCTTATATCAGGTAATGTGTATGTTACTTTGACTGCAAGTAAGGTAAAATACATATGTCAGAGTAAAGAACATAGTAGCAAACGTCTATTGATAAGCAATTTTGATGAACTGCTCCATTTAATAAACTGTTCAAAGGAAGATAGCATAAAAGAGTTGCAATGCTCAAAGACAATAGATGCGTATGCTGTTGCCTTGCTTAAGTTCTCAGAATTATTGCCATACGCGTTAGTGGCTGATATGACTTTTGAGAATAAACATGAAATGCGAAATTGGTGTGAAGAAAATGACATTATTGCACTAAATACATTACTTGTGAATGATTTTCAACAAAATCATAGTGTGTATGAAGTGTGCAAAACATCATTATTTTTAAAACAGACTCAAGAAGTAGATATCATATCTTATAGAACCAAAAGTGGCGGAAGAGAACATTATGCAATTATCATTGGCAATCCAGATAAAGATAATGAGCCATTAGTGAGAATTCATTCTTCATGCTATACAGGAGACTTATTAGACAGCTTATCATGTGATTGCAGAAGCCAGTTACATCAAGCGATTCAAATAATGACCGACTTTGGGAATGGCATTATATTATACTTGATGCAAGATGGGAGAGGCATTGGTTTAACTAATAAGTTAAGAGCATACAGTATGCAAAGAAAATATAATCTTGATACTGTTGATGCAAATAGAGTATTGGGTTTTGAAGATGATGAAAGGAGCTTTGCTGTTGCAGCTAAAATACTTAAGAAATTGGACATTAACAAAATACAATTACTTACAAACAATGGTAGAAAGTTATCAGAGTTGAAAAATAACGGTATAGAAGTTACAAAGTGTATACCACTTATTATGGAACGCAATGAATATAATGATTCATATATGGAAACAAAATTTGGCAAGTTAGGCCATGGATTAAGGGTTTATTAGCTTTTTTGTTATAACTACTTTGTTAGCTTGCTATGTTAATTAATATAAGTTAAGATTTTTAAGAATATTGAGATGCTGAAATTTTTAAAACAAGAAAAAAGTAATGAGTCATTGGATAAGGATATAAATTGGAATTCAAGTCGCTATAGCACAGTTGTTGCTCAGAGAAATACTTTACTTTTATTTACATTAATATTACTAGTTGCAATTTCTGTAAGCATATTGGCTATATTTAAAATTAGCACAAGTAGCACTATTGAGCCATTCGTTATAGAAATTGACAAAAAGTCAGGAATAGTGCAATTGGTTGATCCTGTTACAGTAAAACAATATTCTGCAAATGAAACGCTGAACGATTATTTTATTTCAGAGTATATAAAAGCAAGGGAGGTTTTTGACCCATATAATTATAATTATAATTATTATACAAAAGTAAGGTTGTTTTCTTCGCCTAGTGTATATAGTGAATTTAGCAATTATATAAAATCGCAGAATATGAATGACCTTTTTAATTTATATTCAGATGCTAAAGGTGAGTTGAAAATTCGTTCAATTCAAAAATTAGGTAACGATGCTCTTCAAGTGAGATTTTCTATAGAATTTACACGAAAAGATGGAAATTCCTCAAGGAAAAATAAGATAGTTGTGATGTCGTATAAATATGCATCGCTTGAAATGAATGATCAGCAAAGATATATTAACCCGTTAGGGTTTCAAGTTATTTCATATAGAGTAGATGATGAATATGTGTAGGATATTGTTAGTTTTAGCTTTACTAATAAGTGGCAACTTAAATGCATCTATTAATAATAAACCTATTTCTGTAGATAGTAGAATAAAGACTTTTGTATATAGCCCTAATGAGGTGTTTACAGTAATTTTTAGTCAAGGTTACTATTCTTATATTGAGTTTGCAGAAGGGGAAAAAGTCAAAAATATTGCTGTTGGTGATGCATCAAGTTGGAAAATTAATCCTTATGATAATAAACTGCTTGTCATGCCATTTGAAGTCAGTAGTCGCACTAACATGATTATTACGACAACTAAAAAAAGAAATTACATTTTTGATCTAATTTCAAGACCAAATTACGATAAATACCCAGATACTGATGCTAAAAAAGTGGATCATGATTATTCCGTTGAAAAGGATATATCTTACGTAATACGTTTTTATTATCCTCAAGAAGAAGATGAATTTGATGTTGATTTAGATGAGGTTTCTTTACCTACTCAAATGCAATACATTACAGAAAAGCCAGAAAAAATAATACAAGAAAATAATACGAGGTACAACTATACATATATTGATGAAGGTGGTAACGTAGATATAGTTCCAATTGAGTTATTCGATGATGGTTATTTAACCTATTTAAAGTTTAGAAATAGTAATAAAATTCCTCAGATTTTTATAGAAGGCGAATCCTGTAAAAGGCTGTTATTTGATGATTATGTTGTAATAAAAGGAGTGCATAAAAAGCTATTAATGCGTTATGAAGGTAGTGAAGTTGAAGTTATAAATAGGTCACTTTAGTTGTGGTACATATAATATGAGTAAAGAAAGGCATAATAGTGTAGAAGATGAATCAGAGATAGAAAGCAAGGTAGTAACAGTTGGCTCTAATCAAGGTTATAAGGCATTGATGATAGTTATGGTAGCGCTCTTAGTTGGTGGAGTGTACTATCTTTATTTTAGTCCTTCTAATAAAGAGGGTCCAGAGATTGTTAAAAAAGAGGAAACAAAGCAAAACATTCAAGAATTGAGAGGAAAGTTAGAACAAGTTCCAGATAATGCAATAGTTTCCGAAAGAGTAGTAACTGATCTCTTGCCACCCTTACCTCCTCTTCCTATTCCACAAGTCATACCAGAAGTAAAACAAATCAAAAAAGAGGAAGTGACAAAAAAAGAAGAGCAACTAAAAGAAATTCCCTTGTCAAATATACCTGTTTTACCAAAGCAAAATTTTCCTTCTGGTAATGTTATTAGCAATTTGCCTACTTCATTTCCTACAATAGGGGGTGGCGGTTATCCTAGAGACAGACGTAGTGCACAAATGTTAGCAATTTCAGGTAGTAGTGGGGAAGGTAAAGCTACAGATGCTGTTTTATCCAATACCTCAGCACAATCGAGCAAAGCTACCAAAGCTGGAAAGCTTGGTTTAATGATTATTCAAGGTAAAGTTATTGACGCTATTCTTGAAACTGCAATAAGTTCTGACTTACAAGGAATGCTCCGTGCTGTTGTTAGTAGAGACGTTTATGCAGAAACTGGTGATACAATTTTAATACCAAAAGGTTCAAGGTTAATAGGTGGTTATTCATTCGACTCAAATGTTGCAAAAGCCCGCGTGAACATAAATTGGAATAGGATCATTCTTCCTCATGGTATAGATGTTGCTATTTCATCATCTGGTACCGATGAGCTTGGAAGGGCAGGGATAGCTGGAATAGTTGATAATAAAATAGCAAGTGCATTATTCTCTTCAGTCGCACTTGCTGGTGTTTCGATTGGTTCAGCTATTATAGGACAAAAGGCTTCTAATATTGTCGATGTGTTAACTGTTATGGACGCAGCAAAATCTATCATTGGCACTGAAATAGACATTTTCTCTTTCAAAGAAGTGATTGTAAGTGGATTGGGGGAAGGTGATATTAAAACAGCAATTAAAGCCGTTAAAAAAGAAGAATGGAAATTAGGTCCTAGAGCTATTAGTAGAATTCAAGATGCTTCTAGCGAGCAAAATTTATTTGAGATCATGAAAGAAGAGATCGCGAAGGTTCTAAGCACAGCACTTGCAGGTCAAAAAGTTACTGAAGAGGATATCCCTATTACTTTAGAAGATGTGAAGGCATTATTAAAGCAAATTCAGAAAAAAAGTAAGTCAGTTTATGAAAGTGCAATTGAAAAATCAATTAATGATTTTTCCAAAGACATGCGAGATATAGTTGATAGGAGTGTAGATAAAAAACCAACTATTTATGTTAATCAAGGAACTGCATTGAAAGTATTTGTTAACCAAGATATAGTATTTCCTCCACAGTCAATATTAAATAACTGAAATGAACTATGCTGCACTTGATACATACTTGGAGCCATTACAAGGGATATTTCAAGAGGAAGGTGTAAATGAAATATCAATAAATAAACCGAAGGAAGTATGGATTGAAAATCGCGGTGAAATAAGATGCGAAAAGTTAGAAATATTTGATCTTAATCATTTAAAATCTCTTAGCAGGTTGATTGCTCAAGCTACAGAACAAAAACTGAGCGAAGAGACACCGCTGCTTTCAGCTACATTACCAAATGGTTATCGTATACAGATAGTGTTTCCTCCAGCATGTGAGCCTGATAAAGTAGTCATTTCAATTCGTAAACCTTCTTCTATGCAATTGGCATTGGATGATTATGAAAAAATGGGGGCTTTTTCTGAAACTGTTATAGGAGTGACCGATAATCCAGTAGATCGTCACCTAGATTTGCTACTGAAACAAAAAAAAATAAAAGAGTTTTTAGAATATGCTGTAATAAGTAAGAAAAATATCATAATTAGTGGTGGAACTTCTACTGGTAAAACCACTTTTACTAATGCTACTTTGCGTGCTATTCCATCTGAAGAAAGAATTATTACTGTTGAAGATGCAAGAGAGATAGTTTTGAATGATCATCCCAATAAAGTCCATTTAATTTCTTCTAAAGGAGGGCAAGGCAGGGCAAAAGTGACCACTCAAGATTTGATAGAGGCATGTTTACGTTTAAGACCAGATAGAATAATAGTTGGTGAGCTGCGTGGAGCAGAAGCTTTTAGTTTTCTTAGAGCAATAAACACTGGCCACCCAGGGTCAATATCAACTCTTCATGCGGATAGTCCGGCAATGGCTCTTGAGCAAATAAAACTTATGGTTATGCAAGCAAATCTTGGAATTCCCCCAGATCAGATCATACCATACATTAGAAATGTAATTGACATTGTTATTCAACTCAAAAGGACCAGTGGTGGAAAAAGAAGCATTTCTGAAATATTATTTACTAGATCTTCAAATGAAAATACTTAAATTTATACGTAAGTTAAGAAAAAGTAGTTTATGAGTAATGGAAATCACCTACGCAATATTCTCATAGGAGGTGTAGTATCTTTTAGCATACTTGAATTTTGCTTCTATTTGTCTGGTATATTATTCTACCTATTTGTTGACGGTCCAGATGGTGTAGATTTTAGAGCAATTAATCCTAGCTTGACACCTTTTCCTCAAGCTCTCTGGCCGACAATTTTTGATCATATACAATATTGTTGGCATCATCCAGAGCTATATAGCTTTGAGCTCAAAATTAAATTAGTTGTATCTTCTCTACTGCCTCAAATTGTTTTGATGATTATTTTGTGGAATGTGAGAGAAAGACTAATTGAGTGGCGGCCATTTAAAAAGAAAGAATCACTTCATGGAGATTCACAGTGGGCATCAGAGAAAGACGTACGAAAAGCGGGATTAAGAAGCAAAAAAGGTCTATTGCTTGGTAAAGATAAGAGAGGATATTTTATTGCTGATGGGTTTCAGCATGCATTGCTCTTTGCACCTACAGGCTCTGGTAAAGGTGTTGGTTTTGTAATTCCTAATTTGTTATTTTGGAATGATTCGGTAATTGTGCATGATATAAAATTAGAAAACTATGAAATAACAAGTGGTTGGCGAGAGCGACAAGGACAAAAAGTATATGTATGGAACCCAGCGCAGCCAGATGGGGTAAGCCATTGTTATAATCCACTGGAATGGATTAGTGAAAAACCTGGACAGATGGTTGACGATGTGCAAAAAATAGCTAACCTAATCATGCCTGAACAAGATTTTTGGCAAAACGAAGCAAGAAGCTTATTTGTTGGGGTGGTACTATATTTACTTGCTGCACCAGAGAAAGTTAAATCTTTTGGTGAGGTTGTGCGTACGATGCGTAGCGATGACGTAGTTTACAATCTTGCTGTAGTTTTGGACACAATGGGTAAAATAATACATCCGGTAGCGTATATGAACATTGCAGCTTTTTTGCAAAAGGCTGACAAAGAAAGATCAGGTGTTGTGTCAACTATGAACTCGTCGCTTGAATTGTGGGCAAACCCATTGATCGATACTGCAACTGCATCAAGTGATTTTAATATTTTGGATTTTAAAAAGAAGAAAACTACAGTTTATGTTGGTTTAACTCCTGATAACTTAACTAGGCTCAGGCCTTTAATGCAGGTTTTTTACCAACAGGCAACTGAGTTTTTATGTAGAAAATTGCCATCGGATGACGAGCCTTACGGCGTATTATTTTTAATGGATGAGTTTCCAACACTTGGAAAAATGGAGCAATTTCAAACGGGCATCGCATACTTTCGTGGCTATCGAGTAAGGTTATTTTTAATTGTTCAAGATACTGAACAGCTTAAAGGAATATATGAAGAAGCAGGAATGAACTCCTTTTTATCAAACTCAACCTATAGAATAACTTTTGCAGCCAATAATATTGAAACGGCTAATTTGATATCTCAGCTTATAGGAAACAAAACTGTACAACAAGAATCATTAAACAAACCTAAATTTTTAGACTTGAATCCTGCATCAAGATCATTGCATATCTCTGAAACACAGAGAGCATTGCTCTTACCTCAAGAAATTATTATGCTGCCACGTGATGATCAAATAATTTTGATAGAGTCGACTTATCCAATTAAGTCAAAGAAAATTTTGTACTATAGTGATAGCACATTCACAAGGAGGCTGATTAAACCAACACGTGTGCCTACACAAGAGCCATATGATCCAAACAAGGTCTTTTCTGCTGCTAACAAAGATAAGATTAGTAATGAAGAAGAGAGTAATGCTATTGAAGCTGCTGATTATCCTGTTGAAGCTAAAACTGAAGATGCAATATACGATGAGCCAGAGATTGAAGATGGGTTTGAAGACGAGGATATTGATGATAAGTTTGAAGGTGGTGATGGGTTTGATGATGAGGAAGACGATGATGGGTTTGATGATGAAGACGGTAAGGATGAATTTGACGATGATGAATTTGAAGATGAGGACAAACTAGACGGCAATAAAATCGAGGATAGAGGTTAATTTTGGGAACGTTCAAAAAAGTGTGTCAAACCGAAAAAAAAGTAATA
>NZ_JAFEVH010000020.1:0-23827 GCF_048054155.1 Wolbachia endosymbiont of Nasonia giraulti | reverse complement strand
TAGATGACAGGATATTTGTTTCTAATTCTTTATAATCTACCAAACCAGTAGTTCTATTTGCTTGACTCATATCAAACCTCCATCTTTTATATCAATTTATTACTTTTTTTTCGGTTTGACACACTTTTTTGAACGTTCCCTTGATGGCTGAATATGTTGGCATTGATAAACAGTATATTATGCTTCAATCAATATTTACTTTAGTAGCTTCTACAACTTTTTTTAGTATATTGGTGCTATGTACCAACAGCAGTATTTGCACTTGCTACGTGTTTCTTTGTTAAAAATGCTGTACATGCTGCATTTTCTGCAAAAGAACTTTCTCCTGAGTTTGCCGAAATTATTACTGAAAAAGTAGTAAATAATGTTGAGCTCAATGCAGAAGACAACTCTCAATCGAGAAGCTACTTGTATGAGACTGTGTTATATAGCGAAACTAGATTTCACTTTTACACACCTAGATAAGGGGTAAAAGCAGATACTAGAATGACGAAATCGTTATTCTGCTACGCATTATCGCCGTATAACTATAGCTATATATGAACTAAAAAAGTAATATTCACTAGATCTTAATATTTTAGATCTATATTTCAATAAAATATTACAATTAGTATGAATGATCCATTTAAAAGTGAGGATTATAAAAAAAATCTCGATTCTCTGATCAAAGCTATAAAGCTAGGGAATTCAGAGAAACAATATGGTAAAACAGTAACAGATTTATCTCATGCTTTAGAGGGTTTTACAGATAAGGCAGAAGATGTAGCTAAACTTGTTATACGTGATGACTTGAATAATTGTGTAAAGAAGGCAAATAAAAAGCCATTAATTCTTAGGATATTCAATAGAATATTAGGAAGAGATGTTTCGATTAGGAATATAAGTAATTTTATAAAAGATAAATTGCCTCCTTCAACTGCTAGAACAGCAATCGAATATACAGATGTTATTCAAAAAATTTCAGATTTAGAGCGAATAGAAAGAAGTCAAGATAAATATAGGTCATATGGAGTAAATTTAGAAAATAGACAGCAAAAGAAAAATCTCTTATATGAGCGAGAAGATTCAGGTTATGGAGGTTCGTTAAACGAAGATCCTGAGTATGAAGAAATATCAAATTATCAAGAGGAAAAAAGCAAATCTTTAACGAAAGATTTGCGTAATCTACAATCAATTAAAGAGGAGCCGATTTATGCAACAATTCCTAAAGAACATATAGAAGCAAAAAGAGAAAATAGGAAGAAACAACAACTTCAATCTCTTGCACCACCAAAACCACCAAGAGTACCACCAGTACCAGAGAAAATGTTTACTATCAATCAAAAAATTAGACAAGAACCGAAAAAAGATAAACCTGCAGTACCACCAAAGCCTAAAGATTTAGGCGAAAAAGTAAGCACAGAGCAAAAAATAGTAGTGGAAAAATCAGCTGAGAGTAACCCTACACTACCACTAAAATCTGAAAATCAAGATGGTAAAGAATCAGCAAAAAAAGCTGATGGACCAAAAGTACTAGTAGTTGCTATGAAAAAAGAAGTGACTCGCGAGAGTAGTAAAGTAAAGGCATTAAAAGAAAGATTTGAGCGAAATCAAGTAAAGAACGTGTTGCCTGCTGAAAACAAAACTGCTTCAGTAACACAAACGGATATCAGTGTGAAGAGAAAACAATCTCGTTCATTTCCAGTAGGGAATAAAAAATCTTCGATCAACCATCTTGCCAGCAAAAATTTACCTTCCACGAATGTAAGTGTAAAAGAAATGGTTAAAAAATTTGAAGGGAGAAAAGGTGAAAGATAGTAATATTTGGGTATTTCCCTACTCATGAAAATTAGCTCTTATCATAACATTTTTACAGCCATAAGAGGAAGTTTTTATAAGATTGGGGCTAAAGAAAACTTGCATGTAAATGTATCAAGGTATAAAATTATAAATATTAAGAATGAATAGGTTAGTTATGAATCTTGTAACAAAATCCGCTATCGATTTTACTGCTTCGGCTGTTCTTGCTAGTGGAAAAATAGTTGATGATTTCTGTTTAAGTAAACATATAAAGGATAAGTATGCTGTCCTTTTTTTCTATCCACTTGATTTTACTTTTGTCTGTCCAACTGAGTTGATATCATTTAGCAACAAAATAGAAGATTTTTCAAAACGTAATGTTGAAGTGATAGGAATAAGTATAGATTCAAAATTTTCACACTATAAATGGCGAAACACTCCAGTTAATGATGGTGGTATTGGAGAGGTTAGCTACAATTTAGTGTCTGATATCAAAAAGTCTATATCAAGAGACTATGGGGTCTTATATGATGACTCAATTGCACTAAGAGCAACTTTTGTTATTGATGATAAGTTTGTTGTACGTCATCAATCGATAAATGATTTTCCTTTAGGGCGTAATATCGATGAGTTTATTAGAATTATTGATGCAATAAAACATAATGAAGAGCATGGTGAAGTATGTCCAGCAGGGTGGAAAAAAGGTAAGCCAGCAATGCAGGCAAGCGATGAAGGAGTGGCTGATTATCTAAACTCACACAGTACAGAATTATAAATTGAGTACAAAAGTTCTTATTATTGGATCTGGAGTAGCGGGTTATGCTGCTGCTATATATGCAGCACGTGCAAATTTAGAGCCAATTGTAGTAACAGGAATGCAACCTGGTGGTCAGCTTACAATTACTACGGATGTTGAAAACTATCCAGGTTTTATTTCTATACAAGGTCCAGAACTCATGGAACAAAAGAGGTTGCATGCAGAGAAGGTGGGGGCAAGGATAATAGATGACGAAATAAAAAGCGTTGAACAACTTGAGGATTCTAATGAATATAGATTTAGATCTTGTGGTAATGCTAGTGACTACTATTCGAATGCAATTATAATCGCAGCTGGTGCGCAAGCGAAGTGGCTTGGCCTGGAGAGTGAAAAGAAATTTCAAGGTTACGGAGTTTCGGCATGCGCAACTTGTGATGGTGCATTTTTTCGGAATAAAGTTGTAGCTGTGGTTGGTGGTGGAAATACTGCTGTTGAAGAAGCAATATTTTTAACTCGATTTGCTAAGGAAGTTATACTGATATACAGGCGTGATAAGTTAAGAGCAGAGAAAGTAATGCAAGACAGGCTCTTTAAAAATGATAAGATAAAGGTAATATGGAATCATACCGTAGAGCAGATTCTTGGAGAAGAAAATCCTAAAAAAGTTACTGGCATTACAATTAAATCGACGAAAACCAATAAAGTTCAGGAATTAAAAGTGGATGGAGTGTTCATTGCAATTGGGCATGCGCCAAATATAGGTATTTTTAAGGGCTTTGTTGAAATGGATCAGCAAGGTTATATAATTACGAAACCTGGAACAACTCTAACCAGTAGGGCAGGGGTGTTTGCTGCTGGTGATGTTCAAGATAAGGTATATCGCCAGGCAGTAGTTGCAGCAGGTACAGGGTGCATGGCTGCACTTGATGCAGAAAAATTTTTGGAATCATAATTAGTTCTAAAATTTTTAACTAAATTACTTGCAATCTTCTTTGTTTTTTTTTATAATTATGTTAATAAATTATAGATTGAGGAGAATTTAGTATGCTTTTAGGAAGTAATGTAGATTTTATAAGAGGAATTGTTAGTGATACAGGATTACGAACTCAAAATCAAACAACTTCAGGACAATCAACAACAAAATTATTTGAAGCTATCGATGATGGAAATCTAGGAGATTTTGAGCGAGCTCTGACAGAAGGTGCGAATGTTAATGCGTTTAATGAAGAAGGCTATACACCTTTAATGTCTATAATTAATAATTTATCTTCAGGCTCTGGAGCAGAGAAAGAATATCAGAGTATGATTAGGTTACTTCTATTTCACCGAAGCATAGATGTTAATATTCATGAAGAACGTAATGGCAATACAGCTTTGCATCTAGCAATGTGCTTTCAACAAAAGAAAGTGTTACAACTCTTACTAAGTCATCCGAGAATAAGTATTTATCTACCAAATAAAAGTTTTCAAAATCCTGAGCAATTTGCTAGAAGAAATCGTGCTGATCATTTGATCATAGAAATACAAAAAGCATAAACAGGAAAAGAATTATTGAATGCTCTTTCTAACAGAAATATTAACCAAGCAAAAAGACTATTGAATCAAGAACTCAACCCTAATTGTTGGAAAAGAAATTCAAATGGAGAAATAGAAACGCCGCTTAGCTTAATATGTTTATAAGGAATAACAGAAAGTAACGAAGAAGTATTGAGAAAACTTTTAAAACATAAGGAGCTAGATTTTAGTCAAATAAAGCCAATACCAGCTATAGAGCAAAATTCACGATTGAAGCAAATCATTGAGCAAGTTATGAAGGAGCGATTAACTGATGCTATTAATAGAAAAGATTTGGATGATGTAAAAAAATTAGTAGAAGATAGTTGCTTCATAAATCGTGCAATTGTCACCGCTGTGTTGAGGAATGTTAATAATCCAATTGAATCTATTAAAAATTATCTCAATGAGAAATTTCCTGCAAGTATGGAACAGCCTTCAGCAAATACACATAATGTTCAACCAGAAATAAACGATGAGTTTATTTCTCAAGAATTGCAGCGACTTGAAAATCTGAAAGGTGAACTTAAAAGAACAAAGGCTCGACTTACAGAAAAAGAGAAAGAGCTGAATAGGGTCGTAAGTGAAAAAACAAGAGACACTAACAAAATTTCACAGTTAGAAAGGGATTTAAGACAGGAAAGATCAGCTCAGCAAACAAGGATTAACACTCTCACTAATCAAGTAACTCAACTTGAAAACCTTAGAGATGAGCTTGAAAGAACAAAAACTCAACTTAGAAAAAAAGAGCAAGAGCTGAATAGGGTTGTAAGTGAAAGAGACACTAACAAAATTTCACAGTTAGAAAGGAATTTTAGGCAAGAGAGATCAGAACTTCAAGCTCAAAATCAAGACTTAAAGAACAAAAACAGAAAACTTTCAGAAGCAAACATTTATAATAGAAGGCAAAGTAACTATGCCTATGCTTCTTTTGTGTTATCTGGAGCGTTTGCTGTTGGTGCATGTTTAACAATATCGAATTTAGAAATATGTATTTCACTTGCTGTAGCTGCATTTGTCTTCCTTACAATTGGATGCTACTGTTCATATAAAGCAAGTACAGTACTGAGTGATGTGATAAGCACTGAGCTTGGTAATGTTATCCGTTTAGGATGAAGTTAAGGTTTTTACTTCTTGTCTAAACTCTTCTGAAAATTTTTGTACATACTGAAAATACCTTGATAATTCGAGTGAATGTAAACCTGAGTGGTTTCAAGACTGAAATAGTTGTTGTAAACTTGCTTCTATTATCTTTTAGTTCAAGAAATTAAAAGTTTAACGATGAGAATTATAATTACAGACCAAAGTAAAAAGTAGGCTTTTCCATTTGATTTATTTTTCACCTGTAATTTTTTGTCAGCTATTAGGTTTAATTTTTCTATAAGGCTAAATATTCCTTGGATTGTTTTGATGGGATAAGAGCTTTTAATTTTTTCCCTACACCCTATTTTACTTTCATGTTGACTGTTTATCCATGTTTCAACTACTTTCCACATATTGATTTCTGGATAGACTTTCCTACATGTTCCTTCTAATAAAATCATAGTTTTCTGCAGCAATAACAATTGTGTTTGAACTTTCATATCAAAATCACCAGTTATTTTTAATAGCTGAGTAAGTAATCGAGCAAATGAAATCTTCTGTATAGGCTGTCCAACAATGGGCTCACCTATTGCTCTGCAAGCTGTAACAAAGTTTCTATGCTGTGATGGAACATAACCGGCTCTAAAGTGCATTTTTGCAACGTGATCATAATCCCTATTTAAAAAGCCTTTGAGTATCTCTATAACGTAATAGCATGTCTCACGATCTATTCTACCCATGATTCCACAATCCAGGGCAATAATATTGTTATTACTATCGATCATTAAATTTCCAGGATGCATATCAGCATGAAAAAAACAATCCCTATATACCTGATTACAAAAAGATTCTATAAGATTGATAGCTATTTGCTTGCGGTTATTCAGCTTTTCAACTTCGTATATTGGTATAGCTTCCATCCATTCTAATGTTAAAACCTTTTTTGAAGTTCTACTCCAATCTATTTCAGGTACGTAGAAACCTCTGTCATGTTTAGTATTTTCCTTCAGTTCCGAAGAGTGGGCAGCCTCAAAACGTAGATCTAACTCTAATCGGCAAATTTCAGCAAAAGTTTTGACTAATTCAACTGGCTTCAGCCTTTTTGATTGTTCACTAAATTTTTCTGCAATTTCTGCAAGCCAAGAAAGCATTTTTATATCCCTTGAGAATGTTTTCTCAATATTTGGCCTCAAAACCTTTACAGCAACTTCCTTACCCTCAATTGTAACTGCTCTATGCACCTGAGAAATTGATGCTGCTGCAATTGGCTTTTCAGAAAAACTTGAAAAAATGTCGCTTAATTTACAATTAAACTCACTTTCTATAGTTTTAACTGCTATTTTATACGAAAATGATGGCAATCTATCACATATCAATAGCAAGTTATTTGTTATGTCCTCATTTAAAATATCAGTGCGTGATGAAATGGATTGCCCAAATTTAATGAACACCGGACCTAATCTTTCAAGAGCACGCTTTAGTTTATGACCTTGTATTTTATTTATTGATTTTTTTGATGGTGGAAGTAAATAAGGTAACACATTGTAGCGTGTTAGCACTGTAGTTATTTGCAGAAGACGTAGAATATTTTGAATCATTTCGCTGCGTAACTGCCAAATATTTCATTTATCTCCATAATTTCATCAGGTTTACCTTGATAATAGATAGTATTATTTATGCAAATTATGTAATCTGAGGATGGTAGAGCAGAGTTAAGGTCATGAGAAGTCATGAGAATCGATACTGATCGTTCTTTTGCGATTTTATTTATAATATCATAAAATCTAGCTCGTGCGTTAATATCCATTGCACTGACTGGCTCATCTAAAATGATCAAATCAGATTCTGAAATTAAACAGCGTGCAAGCAGCAGTAATTGTGTTTGTCCTGCAGAGATTTCTAATACTTGATTTTTTAGAATGTTACCGATACCAACCAATTCTATTGCTTCTGTAACAATGGGTTGATTTTTCTTCAATTTCTTCGAGGAGCTATTGAAAAGGAAAGACTCAACTGTTATTGGCATCAAATTACCAATACTAAAATTTTGTGGCATATAGCTAATTTTTATATTGTCAGCGAATACAATACTGCCAATAAAACCTTTACTTATACCAGCAACTGCTTTCACTAAAGAGGTTTTACCCCCGCCATTTGGACCAAGTATTGTAACTATATCTCCTCTTTGTACTGATATATTGATATTATCAAGAACTTTTTTATTACCGTATGAAAGAGTAAGGTTTTCTATTTTTAGAATGCAGTTATTGACACTACTTAATTTTTTGGCAAAAATTGACTTCTTCTCAACATTTATATGAGACATTTACTGTTTTTTTTTCTATTACTTTCATTTACATTATACTACAATAGTGCCTTTTCATCCAATTTAAAAATTGTAGCTACAATCAAACCTATACACTCACTTGTAGCTTCTGTTACAGATGGAATTTCAAAGCCAGAACTACTAATGTACGAAGTAGTGTCTGAACATAACTACATGCTCAGGCCTTCAGACGCAAGTAAATTAGAATCTAGTAATATTATATTTTATATCGATGATTCTTTGGAAACATTCATTAAAACTTTCGCTAAAGAAAATAAGAAGTTAATACCGCTATCAAGTGCAATTGATCTACTTCCTGCTCGACCACATTCATTTTCTAGTCACATTCAAGATGAAAAAGATTTGCATATTTGGCTGAGTCCTGAAAATGCAAAAAGTATGATACTTTCTATCAGTGCAACATTATCTAATATAGATAAAGAAAATGCCTATCGATACAATACTAACGCAGAGGAGGCTATAAGAAAGATAGACCAAGAAGTAGAAAAAATTACGAAAGAATTGGATGAGTTAAAAAATCAAAAATACATAGTTACTCACGATGCTTATCAATATTTCGAAAAATATTTTGATTTAAGTTACCCAAGCGCCATTCTTTCTATAGAAGAAGATTCTTACATAGGTATGAAGAGTTTAATGAAATTAAAAAAGGTAATGAAAGAGGAAAACGTTAAATGTATTGTTTCTCATTCACGAGAGGATAGCATAAAGCCTAATGTCTTTTCTAGTGACGTAAAAATGGTGATTCTTGATCCTATTGGATCAGATGTAGAGCCTGGAAAGGATGCATATCTAGATATAATCAGCAGCATTGCACAAAATTTCAAGTCTTGTTTCACTGAGTAATGAGTTCTTTTATCTATTCAGATAGCATTGCAAACTTAGTGCTTTCTATTCCAATCACAACTATACCGACATTATCTACCAGAAGTATATCATCCCAGCCTGGGATTCAGTTAAGTTGGTAAGCATAAAAATATTATGTTAAAGCACAACGTTCTTGATGAGATTAGGGCAAGCCAATGTCAGCTACTTGAATGACACCATTTGCTATGCCCTCAAAAATGAATGCTCGTACAGCTGTGTGCCAGCTACTTGCATCTGCTATTTTTACTCATAATTATCTTGCCTGAACGAACTTAAATTCAAGTAGTTAATCATAGAAATAAAAAAAAGAAGATAACCAATATCTTCTTTTACTCTAATTAAAAAGACATTGAATTGTAATTGTCTATTTCATCTGATATAAGCGATAATTTTATGCTCTCAAAACGGAGATTACTTGCAATATCTGTTAACTGTTCACTAAGTGTTACTTTTTCTGGTGAATGGTGTTCAGGAGCTTTAATATTTCTATTACAGTCAGCCTTACACCAAGATCTATTAATTTTTGTCAATAAATCATTACCCTCGTATTTATTTTCACACTGTCTGTGGCACAAATTAAGTAAATCAACACCATGCAATGTCAATGAAGCAGAATCTTGTGTAAATTTTACCATAATATAATCCTTAATCTTATTATATCTATATTAACATATAAATGTGAATATTATACTAATATAGTTACTTTTTATGGCAAGTGGTTTTTGGTTATTTTCTAAACTTTCTTTATAAAAACCATAGGCGCCTATTGGTTTTTAGCTAAAGTAAAGATCAAGTATCTGGAATTCTGGACATAAAATCCTCCTGTGTAAAAAAGATTAGAAAAAAAGTGCAGCGCACATACGACAGAGATTAAGTATGTGTGTGCACCCACGTACGCTGAAGAAGATACGCCACATTTTTTAATGAATTTAATGAAAAAAGTCTGCAGATAAAGATAGATTTTGAGCTCTTAAAATATCTTTTACTATGGTTATAGTCAGATTTAAAATATGCGCAAGCAATTTTTTTCTGTAAAAGTTTAACAAAAGAATTCAAAAGTTTGTGAACAACCTCTAAGTGTATGGTCCCAGAGTGTGATGGTATATAGACTATCTGGATCATTTAAAGTGTCAGATCAAGTCCCATTTAAGCAATAAAAAGACCAGATCAGGACAAAAACGCTACCATTTTCAGCCCTTATTCAGGTGGCTCAATTTCCCGTAACTTATATAAGTTACCGTAATCTTTCAAAACCTCAAACAGACTTTCTCTAATGCAAAACAGTATAACTAGTGAGCAATAAGCTACACTCCTTTTAGCTGTAAGCTTTGCATGATAATATACTTACTTTAATTTTTCTTCTTTAAATAATACGTGTCTTCTGACCACTGGGTCATACTTCCTAAACTCGAGCTTCTTGGGAAGGTTCTTAGGATTACGTTTTTTTACACAAAAATAGCCTGTTAGTTTCTCTTCTCCAGTTTTTGTTGTTTTAGTTGCAGTGCTAACTAGCTTGACAAGCAAAGAAGCATTTTTTTTCGCCATAATTGTTAGTGACATAATAAACTCTATGCAAGTTTATTACGCAAAACACTGAAAGTCAACCCAATAATGCAGATCGCAAAATTCTTGACAATCAATAATATATTAAGTAGTATAAGAACATTTCAGAATGAAAAGTAGACGGTAAATAAGTGGTGAGTGATGGCAAAAGGTTATTGTTGATAGAAAGTACTACCTGTTCTAACGAGGTAAGGGTTGCCCTACTAGTTAATGGTAGGGTTGTAGAGTTTGAACAAGAATTCAAGGAAAAAAAACAATTAAGAGGTAATATATACGTTGCTTATGTAAAGCGTATAGAGCCTGCTTTGCAGGCCGTGTTCATTGAGTATGGAAAAAATAAGCAAGGTTTTTTGTCTTTTTCTGAGATATCTCTAAATTACTTTAATATTCCAGAAAAAGAGAAGGAAATTTTCCCTAATGAAGGCTATTCGAGCGGTGTGGACTGTTCAAATGATAATTGCACAGAAGAAGGCCTAGATTCTACAGCTAGTAATGAATCCAGCAGTGGTTTTGTGAGGGAGGTACCTTTACATAGAAAATATAAGTTACAAGATGTGATTTCAGTAAATCAAAAGTTATTGGTTCAATTAACTAAAGAAGAACGAGGAAATAAAGGAGCTTCATTTACAACATACGTAACTTTGGTCGGTAGATACTGTGTTTTCATGCCCAATTCCATAAGTAGGGGTGGAGTATCTCGCAGAATTGAAGATACCAACGTTAGAAAACAGTTAAAGGATATATTAAATTCAATAAATTTACCAAAAGGCTCAGGTTTAATAGTAAGAACTGTTGGTGCAGGAAAAAGTAAGAAAGAAATTGAGCAAGATTACAATAATTTGACCTTATTATGGCAAAATATCCAGCAAAACTTCTCTTCTTTAAATGTTCCATCATTAATTTACAACGAAGCAGATGTAGTTATGAGATCTGTACGTGACTTTTGTAGTAATGATACAGAAATTATAGTATCTGATAGAGAAGTTTGTGAAGCGGTAAGAAAATACACTAAAAATGTGTTACAAGGAAAATTGCGTCCTAGATTATATAGAGGTTCTGTTCCAATCTTTACTTACTATCGAGTCGAAGATCAAATTTCTGAATTATATAGCAATAGAGTAGAATTGCCATCTGGTGGGTCTTTGGTGATAACCTTAACTGAGGCATTTGTTTCAATAGACGTAAATTCAGGGAAAATGACAGGAGAAGATAACATAGAAGAAACAGCTTATAGAACTAATATGGAGGCATTATCTGAAATATCAAGGCAAGCGAATCTCAGGGGCTTATCAGGGTTAATAGTTGTTGATTTTATTGACATGTTGAAACTTGAGTATTGCAAAAATGTTGAATTTGCTATCAAGCAGGCGTTTAAAGATGATAAAGCTAAAGTTCAATTTAGCTTTATCAATGACTTTGGTTTAATGGTCTTTTCAAGACAAAGAATTAAACCAAATATACAGGAAATTAATACTACAGAGTGCTTACGCTGTAAAGGTATTGGAAGAGTGAAATCAAACGAAGTGGTTGTTGCATCGATACTAAGGGATTTGCAACATATTGCTAATAAAAATCAAAATAAGTCCTTTGATTTAATAGCACGCAGTGCAGTTATAGCGCACATTTTTAATAATAAGCGTGATATGGTTTCTACAATCGAAAAAGAGTTCAATATTACATTAAATGTTAGTATCTCTAATAGTTTAGATGCAGATACATTTATTTTAAAGCAAGGAGACCATATTAATTTTAATGATTATAAGCCATTGCAGAATTCTGGATGTCAAATTGTGAATAGCAGGGATAAAGAAGCTGGTAGTTCAGATAAACTACCGGGCAACTTTTGGTTAACTAAATGGCTTTCGCGCCTTTTGGGCTCTAACAACTAAACGGGACTTGTAATTAACGGGTTTTATACTTATATATTTTACATCAGATAATATTTAAAAGGGAGTATTCATTATGGGAAGAGCAATAGGTATAGATCTTGGAACAACAAATTCTTGTGTTGCAATAATGCAAGGCAAGGATGCAAAAGTAATCGAGAATAAAGAAGGAGCAAGAACTACTCCGTCTATAGTTGCATTTACTTCGTCTGGAGAAAGGTTGATTGGTGCTCCAGCAAAAAGGCAAGCAACTACCAATGCAAATAATACTTTTTTTGCAACTAAGAGATTGATAGGTCGCCAATATAGCGATCCTGAAATGAAGAATCTAGGTGTACCGTATAAGGTATTTGCAGCAAAAAATGGTGATGCATGGGTTAAAACAACTGATAGTAAAGAATACTCTCCTAGTCAAATTGGTGCATTTATACTACAAAACCTGAAAGAAGCAGCTGAGGCTTATCTTGGGGAAGAAGTAAAGGATGCTGTGATAACAGTGCCGGCGTACTTCAATGATTCTCAACGTCAAGCAACAAAAGATGCAGGAAAAATTGCTGGATTAAATGTCCTCAGAATAATTAACGAACCAACTGCTGCAGCACTTGCTTATGGTCTTGATAAAAAGCACGGACACACAATAGTAGTGTATGATCTTGGTGGTGGTACATTTGATGTTTCAGTTCTTGAAATAGGTGACGGAGTTTTTGAAGTAAAGGCTACAAATGGTGATACTCACCTTGGAGGGGAAGACTTCGATAATGCAGTAGTAAATTATTTACTGGGTGAATTCAAGAAAAGTAATGGCATTGATTTGAAAAACGATCCAATGGCTATGCAAAGAATCAAAGAAGCTGCAGAAAAAGCAAAGGTAGAATTGTCAAGTGCAATGGAAACAGAAGTAAATCTACCGTTTGTTACAGCTGATGCAAGTGGCCCAAAACACTTAAATATGAAGCTAACAAGAGCAAAGCTTGAAAGTTTAGTGAATGATTTAATTGAAAGGACTATAATTCCTTGCAAAAAAGCTCTTGAAGATGCTGGTTTGTCTGCTAGTCAAATTGGTGAAGTAGTTCTTGTTGGTGGCATGACTCGTATGCCAAAAGTCATAGAGAAAGTTAAAGAATTCTTTGGCAAAGATCCACACAGAGGGGTTAACCCTGATGAAGTTGTAGCAATTGGAGCTGCAATACAGGCGGGAATCATTCAAGGTGATGTAAGAGATGTGTTACTACTTGACGTAACTCCACTTTCTCTTGGTATTGAAACTCTAGGGGGAGTGTTCACTCCACTTATTGAACGTAATACTACTATTCCCACAAAAAAATCTCAGGTGTTTTCAACTGCAGAAGATAACCAAACAGCCGTTACAATTAAGGTACATCAAGGTGAAAGAAAATTGGCGATTGATAATAAACTGCTTGGTCAGTTTAGTTTAGAAGGAATACCACCTGCTCCTCGCGGGGTTCCTCAAATTGAGGTGACATTTGATATAGATGCAAATGGAATAGCGCATGTTTCTGCAAAGGATAAAGCTACTGGAAAAGAGCAAAAAATACGTATTCAGTCTTCAGGTGGTTTATCGGAGGATGAAATAAATCGGATGGTGAGAGAAGCTGAGGAAAAAGCACAAGAAGATGAAAAGCGTAAGAAATTTATTGAAGTGAAGAATCAAGCGGATAGTTTAGTTCATTCTGCAGAAAAATCTCTGACAGAATATGGTGATAAAATTTCTCCAGAAGATAAATCTTCTATTGAAAATGCAGTTAATGAGTTAAAGGAAGTGAGTAAATCTGACAACATTGATGATGCTGATTCAATACAACAGAAAGTTACTAACCTCTCTCAGTTATCTATGAAACTTGGAGAAGCTATGTATAAGGAATCTCAACAACAACAAGGTGGAGAAAGCTCATCCACAACAAATAATGAGGAAGAAAAAGTAGTAGATTCTGATTATCAAGACATGGATAATAAAGAGGAAAATAAGTAATTGTGATTGCTGTATCACTCTTCTTGTCATCTCAGTATTTGAAGCTGGAATGACAAGAGGAAGACTATACTGTATTGTTGCTTAAAGGAACTATTGTGGATATTATTAAGACAATAGAAGAAAAATTATGCGATTCAATAGGTGTAATTGATATTAATATTATCGATGAATCAGCAAAGCATGTAGATCATTATTTTGCTTCTTCTTCGACACTACCTTCACATATCAAATTAGTATTAATATCTAACGACTTTTCTGGAATGAGCTCTTTAAAGAGGCATAAATTGATCTATGAATTATTAAAGAGTGAAATAGAACGAGTACATGCGATTTCTCTTAACTTATATACGCAAAGTGAATATAATTTGAAAAATAAATAGTAGAAACGTGAGAGGAGAGTCTTTATTAGTTAAAGCAGGAAGAAAATTTAATGATTATAAAGGATCGATGAACCCACCAGTTTATCATTCTTCTACCATATTATTTCCTACTTACAAGGATTACTTAAGTGCAGCGAATGGGGAGAGTATATATGATGTGATCAATGATGGTGTTGCAAGGGATTACAGCTATAGTAATGTTGGTACGCCTACTGTTCATTATTTTTCAAATGCACTGGCTGAAATTGAGGGTAGGGGACAAGCACTCATCTACCCTTCTGGATTATTTGCACTTACTTTTGCTATTTTGACTTTCACTAAAGCAGGTTCGCATGTTCTGATACAAGATAATAGTTATTATAGGCTAAAGAGATTTGCCGAAAATGAACTACCAAAAAGAGGAGTAGAAGTAACTTTTTATGATCCGACACAGGATATAACTGATTTAGTTCAGAGTAACACTTCACTCATCATGATTGAGACTCCTGGTTCTATAACGTTTGAGATTTCGAATGTAGAGCATATAGTAAAAGTTGCTAAAGAACGTGGAATTGTAACCGTTTGTGACAATTCATGGGCCACTCCTTTGTTGTTTAAGCCGCTTGATTATGGAATTGATATTGCACTATATGCGGTGACAAAGTATCTAGCCGGTCACTCAGATTTAGTGATGGGAGCTATGGTTGCTGAAGGTAAAATTTTTAAATTGCTTTATGAGAGCTATAAAAATTACGGAGTAACCATTCAATCGCACGACTGTTACCTTGCACATAGGGGACTTAGAACACTGCAAACACGCATGAGGAAACATCAAAGTACAGCAATGCAAGTGGCAAAGTGGCTGGAAAAACATTCAAAAATCAAAAGAGTTTTGTATCCAGCACTTCCCTCCCATCCTCAACATGAATTATGGAAAAATTATTTCAAAGGGGCAAGTAGTGTATTTAGTATAGCACTGGATAGAGAATATTCATGTGAAGAACTAAGCTGCATGGTTGATTATATGAAAATTTTTAGTATTGGTGCTTCTTGGGGAGGGTGCGACAGTTTGATATTACCAGTAGATCGTAGATCTATGTCAAGATCTGTAATGAATTCAGATTGTGGTGGAAGTTTCGTGCGAATATTTTGTGGACTGGAAGATCCTGAAGATTTAATCTTTGACCTTAATGACGCACTAAAAAGGTTACCATGTTTAGACTTTCAAAACGATGAAGTAGGACATGAAACTGAGAGAATTACTGCATGATATTGTTGATGTTAACTTTGACGTTGAAATCAAGGGCGTTACATGTAATCCCAAGAGAGTCAGGGAAGGTTATCTTTTCGTTTGTGTGTCAGAAAGGAGTAAAGAATACGCAACATGCGATACTGGAATCCATATCCTTCCTACTGAATCAAAGTGCTACGTACACAACTGTGTAGACGTTGTGATACAAGGGGCCAAGAAAGATGTCATCCCAGTGCTTGACTACTTGGATCCAGAAAATTTAATTGCAAATGAGCACACTAGGCAATTGTATAATAAAAACTGGATTCCAGTGTCCGCTACTCGAATGACAAGTACTCCAAGTTTTGCAGTGCTTTACCACTTGGACCCTCAAGGAATATACAGTGAAATAGTCAGCAGGTTTTATCAATTCAAACAACCTAAATATGTTGCTGCTGTAACTGGTACGAATGGTAAAACTTCAGTGGTGGAATTTTGTCGCCAGATTTGGCAAGATAATGCAGCGTCTATAGGAACACTGGGAACATGTGTCAATAATAATAGAAAAGATAATAGCCTTACAACGCCAAGTGCAGATGATCTTTATTCCACATTGCGTGACATAAATAATAAGAACGTAGAACACTTAGCATTAGAAGCTTCAAGCCATGGAATCGATCAATACAGAATCCATGGACTCAGGTTCAATGCTGCAGCTTTTACTAATTTCTCTCAAGATCATTTGGACTATCACAAAAGTATCGATGAGTATTTTGAGGCCAAGAAAAGGTTGTTTGATGAGGTATTGCCAAAAGAAAAAAACAGCGATTTTAAATGCAGATATAGGCGAATATGGAGAGTTGCTCAACATAGCTGAAAAGCGTGGCAACAAAGTTATAACCTATGGAAAAAAAAACTCTGATATTACTTTATTAAAGCAGATACCCACTGCCAATGGTCAATACCTAACAATTCAAATCGGTGATGAAATTTATAACGCATTTTTTCCGATTTTTGGGCAATTTCAAGCATATAATTTGTTGTGTGCAATCGGTATAGTTATTTCATCTGGTATGGACTATCAAAGAATGTGTATAGATAAACTCGCTTCTCCACCTGGAAGAATGGAAAAAGTGAACACTTTTGCATTTGTCGATTACGCTCATACTCCAAGTGCACTCAAACAAGCTCTGTTGTCTTTAAAATGGCACTTCAATAAAAAGATAGTTCTAGTGTTCGGTTGTGGCGGGAATCGTGATCAAACAAAACGTGCAGAGATGGGTAAAATAGCACAAATGCTTGCAGGTAAAGTTATAGTCACAGATGACAATCCGCGTGATGAAGATCCAGGGAAAATTCGTCACGATATTTTGTTACATTGCCCTGATGCACTGGAGATAGGAGATAGAAAAAAAGCTATAGAGAAAGGTATAAATATAGCACATGATGAAAATATGATCCTGCTAGTTGCAGGAAAAGGACATGAAAGATTCCAAATAATAGAAGGCCAAGCCCTTGAATTCAGTGATGTTGAAGTTATTAGAGAGGGCCAAAAATTTGCTACTGCTGTTTTGCTCTCTCCTTCATCCAACGCCTGAATGGCTTTTTCCTTAAGTCATAACTGTACGCTGCTGGCATTTTTACCTTCTTGTTACACTAAATCACTATCTTATCTTGTTCCTACTATTATGAGAAGAGCTATACAAGGATATGAAAGTGGAGATTGTGGTTACAAGATTAGTGAGAGAATATAGAAAAATTGAGGATGAAATATTGCGTGATATAGTTCATTTAGTGATAAAGGCTCTTACAGGTATAGTAGCGCTTCATAAGTAAGAATATTTTTACAAAGAATTTAATAATCACAATTTAGGCAATGATGAAAGTTCTTTAAGAAAAAAGTTTAATACTATCAAGAAAAGTTTGCATAGGCATAGCAATATAATACATGATAATCAGAATATCTAAAATCCTGTCAATTTATTTGCACAGTCAATCACTTGAGAATTCGGAAATTGATTTTTAAACCAAGTGTACTGGCGTTTTGCATAATGCCTTGTGTTTGTTTGAGCAATCTGTATTGCTTCGTCTAAAGTAATCTCCCCTTTTAAGTATCTTATAATTTCTGGCACTCCATGTGCTTTCATAGCTGGCAAATGTGGAGATGGGTTCATGCTAAGTAGGTTTTTTACTTCATCAATTGCTCCATTTTCAACCATTTCAATAAAACGAGAATTTATTTTTCGGTATATATCCTCACGTTTAGGTAGAATTGTATATACCTTAAAATTATTGAACAAAGGAGGCTGTCTATTTTCTTGCCATACAAAGATTGTCTTGCCAGTTTCAGTGATAACTTCAAGTGCTCTTGAGAGGCGATGTGAGTCATTAATAAATATTTTACCTTGAATCCTTGGATCTTTGCTTAGCACTAATTTGTAGAATTCCTCTTTACTTAAATTTTTTCTAAGTTCATTTACGTTTTCTCTCACTTCCTGGCTTATTTGTGGAATCGATGATAATCCCTTGATTAAGCTGCTAATGTAAAGCCCACTTCCTCCAGTGATGATGGGTATTCGTGAATTTTTCAGCGCGTTGTTAACTTCCCTCTTTAAATCCTCTAGCCATAAACCTACGGAATAATTTTCTCTTGCTGAAACATAACCGTATAGCCTATAAAATTCTTTCTGCTTTGGTGGTTGAGCAGTAATTACGGGAATCTCTTTGTATACCTGCTTTGAGTCACAGTTTATTATGCTAATGTTTTTATGCTTTTTTATCAAGTTATCGCATAATTCTGATTTACCTGAGGCTGTAATTCCTGTAATAATTACTATATTATCTTTCATTTATATTAATTTAACTAACCTATGATAGGGTGTAGTAAAAATTTGGATTCTACAATCTAAAATTTGGAGACTTTTATGGCAGAAAATGATAACGATAACTCGTTTACTAAGCGTTTTACAAATAGGACTTCTAATGAGACAAGAGGAGGTTTTTCCAGTAAGTATTCATCTCAAAATACCAAAGAACATGCACTAGGAGCAAAAGGAAAAATTTCTGAATTGGCAAACAAAAAAGCTGAAGCCAAGGAAGCTTTTTCTGAAAGTGGCGGCATAAAGAGTAAAAGCAGAACTATCAATGAAAGATCCTTTGCTGATGCAACAAGAAGAAGTAGATCAGATCTCATATATCTAGTTCGTGGTAAAGATCGAGGAAGATCAGCTTGGCACTATGTATTAGTTGATAAAGATAAAAGAGAAATGTTTCTGGCAAAAAGTAGAACTGGCTCTATAGATGTTGCAGATTATGGAGAGATTTTATATTCAGGATGGGGAGATGATCCACCACAGACGATAGTCGATAAAATCAATGAGGAGTTCGGATTGTAGTAAATCTGTTGTAAAAACGAGCAGTTGCTAATAAAATTTACTGTAAGTATACAACAGATGCGTGCTAGCCATTTCGGTATCTTAATTGCTACCATATAGCGAGATAACGGTAAACCCAGAGCTATTGTAGACATAAGTTTTAGCTATATGGTATTTGAAGTAATAAATGCAATAAAAAATAATTTGTTAGCATGCTTTCCAACAGAGACAGTATATGCTCTTTCTTGTAATGCGCTAGGTAACGAATCTATAGAAAAAATATATCGAATAAAAAAGCGTTCTCAAAACAAGCCGCTCTCTGTATTTGTTAGTAATATTGATAGTTTGATAAATATAGCAAAGGTAAAGGAAGAGTATATCGATTTAATAAACTATTTTTCTCCTGGACCAATGACCTATATTTTACCACTTCAAGATAACAGTATATTACCAAATGAGTTCTTTAAAGATAGTATAGGCATAAGAATTCCTGATCATCCTATTGCGATTTCAATATTAAATGAACTGAAAACTCCAGTAGTTGCAACTAGTATTAACATTTCAGGAGAAAAAAGTATATGCAAAGCAAGAGATATACCTCAGTCTATTAAGCAACACTTATCTGCAGTAATTGAAGATGATGAATTAGTTTCTGGTATAGAATCTACTATTATTGACTTAACTGGAGACAAGATTAAGGTTTTAAGAAAAGGTAAAATTTCATTACAAACAATAAATAACGAATTTTCAAACTAAGATCTATAGGAGAAAGAATGAAAAAGGTGATAGGCCACAACCAAGCAAAAAAAAAGATAATGAACAACTTGTCTGTTCAATCTTGGCTGATCTGTGGTAAAAAAGGCATAGGAAAAGCAACACTTGCACAATCCTTTTCTAATTGGTTTCTTATCAAAAATTACGATGAAGTAGCATTAGACTTACACATTGTTGAAGGTGATACAATAGGAGTGGAAAAGGTGAGAGAAATGAAAAATTTTCTGTACCTAAGCCCCATTCAATCAGAATATAAGATAGCTATAATAGATAGCTTGGAGGCAATGACTAGCAATGCTAAAAATGCAATATTAAAGATATTAGAGGAGCCGCCAAAAAATTCTAAAATATTTGTAATTAGCCATAAGCCATATGATGTACAAGTCACTATTAGGTGTAGGTGTTTTCAGCTAAATTTACTTCCATTGACTTACGATAAAACAAAGCAGGTTGTTTCATCTCAGTGTAAATTCGACGATAAAATATTTAGTGAGATCATTACTTTGTTTCCTGGAACTCCGGGAGTAATAATAAATGCAATAAACAGTGGTGCTTATGAGTCACATAAGCATTTTTATACATTTTTCCGTAATCTAAATAATTCTGATATAGTTAATAAAATAATTAATAGTGAAATTGAGCTAGAACTAGCATCACATATCATTCAAACCTCCATTTTAGAAAGTATAAAGAAAGAAGTAAATAATGTTGAAATTTTGCTAAGTCAATGGAAAGAAATAGATGAACTTTTCGTTGCTGCAAAGCAATTTCGCTTAGATAAAAAGCATGTTTTAGCTAATGTAGTTAACATCATGACACAAAAATATAATACTTTTAACATAAATTCATGATAAAATCCTGATAATTTAATACTTAAAGTATATAGTTTGACTGATAATAAATTAACTTTATGGCAATCAATAGAAGTTTTAACAAGAACCATATTGAACATGCAGAAAGAATTGAGTTTACTCAAGAATACAGCTTTAGACCAAGACGTCACTTTAGAAAAAGGGAAGGAGCTGTCAAGTGGTATCTATGAAGCAAATTTTAAGCTCAATAAGGCAATCAATATAGCTACTTTGCCTAAAAATTGGCCATCGCATGCTCAGTGGCGAGTTAGTCATACTTAATCATATTACGAAAGAAGAAGTAAAGATTCCTAGAGATTTTCATTATCTTAAAGTTATTAAACTCAATCATGATGACTATAAACTAACGTTTTGTAATTTTTTAGGTAATGAGTTTTTTGAATATAAAAAGTATGATCCACAATATTCTGATCTTTCAGATGAATATAAATTCGTGGATTTTGGTAGTGTAAAAAAGACTAATAATCTAAAATTTAAGGAGTATGTTGGTCATGCACCTAAATTTTTTGCTGTAGAAGGTCTTATTGAGCCTGGATCTGAAAACCATGTAATTGATCTATTTGAGCTAGTCAGAGACGGTAAAGGCAGAAAAGTGGGAACCCTTGCTGATGAATTTGGTTATTTTGATGATCAAAATAAATTACACTACTATAATTATCACAAAAGTGCAGAAAGTAATACTTATGATCCTGAAAGCTTCAGTGTAAAAATGATAAATTTAGATGTGAAGAAAATTGATAAATTTCACCTTATTGCAGAACAAGGTGATATAATCATTCATCCTATTTTGGAAAATTTAGACATATTTTAAAGTTTTTTTAGAGTTATTATAATTAGGTTATGGAAGTTGAATCAGTAAAAAACAAAAGTTATTTCAGGAAAGCAGTAGAATGGTATTGCCACAGATACCTGTTCTGCGTTGTAGAAAGATCTTGGATGGCGTTAATAGCGTTACTTCTCTTAGTATGTTTATTTTTATCATTACTAAACATATACCTATTACTTCCTGTTAAAAAAGATTTAAATTTTGTGAAGTACACGAACCACACAGAAGATGAGTTTTCTACAATACATAAACTTAGTTTTAGTGAAAAAGAAGATGAATACACTTCCATAGCAAGGTACTTGGTAAGTCAATACGTTGAAGCATACGAGTCCTCTCAGATCGTTGAATCAAAGTATCAAGAAAATTTTATAAAAAACAATTCTATATATAAAATCTATCAAGACTTTCAGGAAAAAGTAAACGATGAAGCTGTTTCATCCACAAGAAAAATTACCAACATAAACGTAACAACATTATCTATTGACCGGTTGACCAAGAACTTAGTTACATTTGCTGGAAACGCTACTGTAGTTTTTACAGCTGAGCAAAATAAGAAAATGAAAGACTATGCTGTGGAGATTAGCTTTACTTTATCAAACATGAAAGCAACTCTAACTGGTATAATACCATTTAAATTTATTGTTAATAGCTATAAATATAGATGATTATATTTATAACATTATTTGGTAGCTAAAAAAAATAACTAAAGTGCATATAGCAGTAATAACTGGGGGTAAAACTAGAAGCATTGGTGTCTTTTTAATAAAATAATTTCTAGAAGGCTTTGAGAAAAAGGCGTTGTAAATTATTGGTAAAAAGTATAGAGCGTTGAGTATAGTACTGACAATTAACACCAGAGCTACAAATACAGAAAGTGTTACATTACTAGAGTTAAAAACAGCTTGAAAAATGAAAAATTTGCTCCAAAAAGTCGGAGCAGGTGGTACCCCTATCATGGACAATGCACCTATAGTAAATGCTATCATACTAATTGGCATACTACGTCCTATACCGTGAATTCTATCTATGTATTTCTCACCTGTTTTCGTTATTATTGCTCCAGCAGTGAAAAACAAAGTGATTTTTGCAAATGCGTGGCAAACTAATTGAAAAATTGCAACCCTCATGCTGAATTCACTAAAAATTGAAGCAAACAATATAATATATGACAACTGAGAGATAGTAGAATAAGCAAGCAATTTCTTTAATTCCTTTTGCTTTAATGCAATTAACGATGCAGTAATAATAGTAAATCCAGCAGCGTACGGAAGCCATCCTCCAGCAAACCAACTTTGCTGTGCAAAACGTTGCATATTATCGATGCCAAAAGTGTATAATATAACTTTGATGATGATGAACACTCCTGATTTCACAACAGCAACAGCATGTAGTAGTGCGCTTACAGGAGTTGGTGCAACCATTGCTTTTGGCAACCAAAAATGCATTGGCATTAATGCAGCTTTTCCTATTCCATAAATCAGCATAGCAAAACATACTGCAATAAAAGTTATGAACGAAGTATCAAACTTGAATATTCCACCTCTTACAAAGTCTAAAGTATGGAATTCATTATATAAGAGGCCTATTGCAGGAAAAAATAACACTAAAGAAGAGAAAAATAGTAAACCAAAGTAATAGCGTCCTGCAATTACTGATTCATTTGTTGAGTTGTAAGTAATCAGAGGGTATGTACTAATAGTTAGAAGCTCGTAAAAGACAAATGTAGTGAGCAAATCTCCAGAAAAAGCAATAAACATTGCACAGCTAATCGCTATTGAAAAAAAGCATAGAAAACTCGAGTAGTTACTATCAGCATAGTTATTTCGCATATAACATATTGCATACATACTGGTTAGTACCCACAAAAATGATATTAATAAACTGAATATTGCTCCACTAGACTCTAACTTTAAACTAATATGCAAATTATTACCAAAGTCTATGAGAATAAATTGAGAATGATCACCATACACCAAATATAAAGTGCATAGAGATGTATACGCAAATAGAAGCATAGAAGAAACAACAGTAATGCTATTGTTCACTCTGGGCCACTTACTAGTAAAAGAAATAGCTAATGCACTTAAAAGTGGGATCAACGCAGTAATTAACAAATAATTCTCAGTAATAAAAAGTGGCAAGGAAAGAGATATTAAAACAAAATCCATTAAGTAATTCATCTTTCTGTTTAGGTAAAGCTAAAATTATATTCAAGTTATAGAGAATTTGCTATTTTTTAGTTGTATATTGGAAGTGTTAAATAAACCATACGCATCAAGTTAAGAAAAAGTGTCGTAATGAAGAAAGGAAATAAGAAAAAACTATTTTATATATTAAGTAATAAAGTTAGTAATTTATAGATTTTTCTAAAAAAATATCTTATCCTAGATAAGAATTTCCTAAAAAAATAAATGTAACAAATAAAATGGGAACGTTCAAAAAAGTGTGTCAAACCGAAAAAAAAGTAATAAATTGATATAAAAAATGGAGGTTTGATATGAGTCAAGCAAATAGAACTACTGGTTTGGTAGATTATAAAGAATTAGAAACAAATATCCTGTCATC
>NZ_JAFEVH010000019.1:13646-25086 GCF_048054155.1 Wolbachia endosymbiont of Nasonia giraulti | reverse complement strand
TTTATTACTTTTTTTTCGGTTTGACACACTTTTTTGAACGTTCCCTGAAAATAAACACTTGGTAACAATTTTGAAAGCTGTAGGCTACAAAGATGATGCTAATAAAATGGCACAAGAAATCAAAGATTTTTTATGTGATTTAAAGAATTTAAATTGTGTAGACTTGAGAGAAAAATATTATCAAGGCAACTTATATCAAGAAAGCAAATTATACAAAATCAATAATCAAGTTAGTACGATAATTGATGAAATTGTAAGGTGTCATAAGTGGCATCATGGAATAGAGGACTTAGAGCTAAAATTAAAAATCAACCATAATATTTTTGAAGTCAGAGTTAACAATGATTTTTCTAAGTTACGTGAGAAAAACTTTAACAAACGCTCTAAAGAAAGGACATATCTAGGTAGAGCTATGTTACTTATTGGGTTTATAATTTCAATGGAGCTTATAGGTAGAATATCATCAGGTCAGACCATGCCATTGCCTTTACTTTGCGGTTTTATAGTATTTGGACCACTGGCACTCTTGTGTGGTGCATTGTTATATGAAATAACGACCTATTTAGTGAGAGGAGCATTTTTTATTTTTGGAGTTCCAATTCTTTTAAAAGAACTGTCTAAATGTGTTTTGAGAAACGGCTTAATGAAAAGTTTGTTAGATATGACATTATCGCTTGGTAACTCGGCTTTTTTCAATATTCCGAAAGACATCGTGCAATCGTTTATATTTGAGGATATAACAAAATTTGACTCACTAAGTGATATAAATGAGCTTACACTGATAAGAGAACAGGAAAAGGCAAAGTGTACAAATGAAGTAGCTGATAAAGTTGTAGCTACTGCTTTATCTGCAATTTTGATACAGCCAACAATTAGTGAGCAGGAAGGTTTAGTTTTTAACTAGAACTTTTCAGATAAATACTGAGTGAGGATTTCAATGCCTTCATCAATCTCTTTTTCAGTGATAATGAGTGGAGGCAAGATTCTTACAACGTTATCTGATGTTACTCCAACAGTGAGTAAACCACGGTGACTTAGCTCTTCTGCAAATTTTTGGTTATTCATTTTTACTTTTATTCCTAGCATCAACCCTTTTCCTCTCACCTCTTCTATCATTGGAAACTTGCTTGCTAAGTCCTCTAGTTTGTTTTTTAAAGACTTACCTCTAACTTCAACATTTTCTAAGAAGCCAGGGCTGAGCAATTCATCCAATACAGCATTACCTACTGAAGTTGCAAGTGGATTACCACCAAAAGTAGAACCATGCATACCAACCGCCATGTACTTAGCAACCTTTTCAGTTGCAAGACAAGCCCCTAGAGGGAAACCTCCTCCTATTCCTTTTGCAAGAGCACATATGTCAGGCTTAATTCCTATGTGTTCATATGCAAATAACTTTCCTGTCCTGCCAGCACCGCACTGAACGCAATCAAAAAATAGCAGTATGTCGTTTTCGTTACATAGTTCTCTTAGCTCTTTCATGAAGACTTCACTCATTACTTTAATACCACCTTGTCCCTGTATTGGTTCTATTAATATAACACCTATGCCATTAGAAATTGCTTTCTTTACACTCTCAATATTGGGCTCTATGTTATCACACCAGTCAATATAAGGATTCAGTAATTCAGAAAATTTCTGTCTATCGTTTGTTGCACAAGTTAAAAATGTCCTTCCATGAAATGCACCATGAAATGTTAGAATTCTATAGCGATTTTTATTACCTTTTCCATTTTGATAGGCCCTAGCGATTTTAAGTCCACATTCCACTGCTTCTGATCCAGAATTTGCAAAAAATACAGTATTAGCAAGGCTGTTGTTTATTAAATTTTCTGCAAATTTGTTGGCAGTAGATATATTATAGGTATTTGATATATGCCATAGTTTTTCTCCTTGTAATTTTAGGACATCAGTTAATCGTGGGTTGGCATGACCTAAACTGCTAACAGCTATTCCAGAGTGAAAATCTATATAGCGCTTATTATCGATATCATACAAGTAAATACCTTTGCCATAAGAAAAATTTATGTTAATAGGAGAATAAACTGGCAAGATAGGAGAAATTGTCATAAAAGTATGATATGCTAATTTTTTATTAATACCATAAAAGACGTTATTTCACAATGAGAAGAATATGTATAAATTAAGTAAATTAATGTTTACTACACTAAAAACAAATAGATATACAAAAATTATCTCGCTATTCTTATTAATTTTTGTGGTTTTATTGGGCACAATATACCGCAATTATTCATTAAAGAATAATTTTCTTTCTTTTTACCGTAATTCAAATGCAAACTTAAAAGATCTATTGGAAAATAGTATAATAAAAAAATATCATTATTTACTAATAGAAAAACATCATATTAAATATAACAGTTTTGATTACATAAACCAGTTGGTAAAATTGCGTGCTGAATTGTTACAATCAGTAAGCAAAGTAAGAAATTTTAGCTTAATACTGTATGATCAAAATGCCAGAGTAATTTTCAGTAATTTTAATACTCAAGGTCATGACTATGAGCAGTTGCTTACAAATGATGAAATTGATAAATTGCTAAGCAATCAAGAAATATTTTACGCTACAGGAAATACATTAACTTCTACTTTCCCTATATTTCATGAAGATGACATTAAGCCTTCATTTTTTTTGAAGATCATTCAAAGCTATAATGACTCTTATATTATGGTATATAGTCTATTTTCAATATTAATAGGCTTATTACTGGTTATCTTAATACTAATAATGCTTTATTTGCACCTTTCCAACACCCAAATGCTAGCCAAGCAGCATAAAACTAATATTGAATTACAAAGGGTTAAAGAGGCATTAGAGCAAGAAAATGCAAATAAGATAAAATTTTTTGCAAGTGTTACACATGAGTTGCGTACACCTCTTAATGCTATTATTGGATTTGCAAAGTTGATCAAAAATGAAACTTTAGGTTCGGTAGATCACTCTAAATACAAGGAATACGTAGACGATATATATAATGCTGGTACACATTTACTTGCTTTGATTAATGATGTGCTCGATTTTTCTAAAGCTGAATCAAGTAGTTTAACAGTAGAGAAAGTGAAGTTTAATCTGAATAAGATAATAGATTCGTGCTTAAAAATGTTATCACCTAAACTAAAAGAAACAGGAATTAGTTTAAAGAAAGAGATATCTGATAAACAATTATTAGTTATCGCCGATCCCAAAAGAATGAAGCAAGTTATAATAAATTTGTTATCAAATGCAATCAAGTTCTCTCCTCAAGGTGGTTTAATAAGAATGGTTGTTAAAGAGAATATAGAAAAAAATTTATTAACTATTGAGTTTCATGATAATGGAATAGGGATAATGCAGCAGGACATATATAAAGTTATGTCCGTTTTTGGCCAAGCAGATTCGGGATATAGAAACGAAGGCACAGGTATCGGATTACCTCTAAGCAAGAAATTAGTAGAGTTAATGGGTGGGACTTTCAACATTCAAAGTGAAGCAAAACTTGGTACTACGATAACATTGAGCTTCTTTTATGAAGAGCAAACATGTGAAAAGTTGATTGATTTTTAGTAAAATATATTTGATATTGCACTTTTATATCTAGTACATTCCTAAGTCATACTGACGTGATACCTCTTGGCTAATAATAAGTAGCGGAATGTAAGTAAATTAAACTTTTTTAGCTATACTTCCTGAAAACACTTTATAATTCTTGAGCATAAAGAAAATTCCTTTAATAATGAAGCATGCTAATCAGAAACTTAATAAAACAAGCAACTCAAGTAGGAAATAGTGAAAACGTAATACAATATGTCAAATATCTCTATCAATTTGAGAAGTTTAGAAATACATTAAACCTCACTTTGTCACTAATAAAGCAAAATAGACTCTCGTTTGAAATATGTCAAGAAGGATTAGTGGATATGGAAGAGGGAGTGTGTAAGACAATTCGTTCTTCTGGTTTAAATAAGTATGTTATTGTGCTAAGAAGGTCAAATCCTTACATCATAGTACATGAACTTTCACATATGATTGAAAATGAACTGAACTTAAGCTTAGAGCAAGAATTTCTCTATAAAGTTTATCAGGATATTGAGCAGAACTTAAAGCAGTCAAATATTCTGGTACAAAAAATTATTGGTCAAATTATATTTGAAGAGATACAAGCTTATCAAACTCCAAAATCACGTGCGTCTGAGTTATTCGCACGCTATTTTGAGCTGTTTGCTTGGGCTCAGGAAGTTTATCCTAAAGATAAAGAATATCTAATTCGCACTCAAGATTTAAACAGAGTATTTCTTGCTACTAACCAATGGAAAAAGAGCTACCTGGATCTACAAATAATGGAGAGAATAGATAAAGAAGTAAAGGAATATAGCGATAAAACTGCTTTTAAAGATATAAACAAAGTACAAAGCAGTTGGACTAATAAATTTTCTCCTGGAAGCAAAAAAATTGGTTCTATATTTGAAGATGATAATTAGCTCAGCAGAATATAGTTAACTTCTACAGCATTTCAAGGTATAGTTTTTTATAATCAAAGTATTTATGAAGACTATTTTAGCTATTGAAACAAGCTGCGATGAAACTGCAGTTGCGATTGTAAATAGCAACAAGCAAGTTCTTGCTCACGAAATTCTTTCTCAGGCAGAGCATAAAAAGTGCGGTGGAGTGATTCCTGAAATAGCATCACGTGCTCATATGAAGCATTTAAGTGGTTTAATAAAAAGTGCTATGGAAAGATATAACCTTAATTTTTGTGATTTGGATGCAATTGCAGCAACATCAGGACCAGGACTCATAGGTGGATTAATAATTGGTACAATGATGGCTAAAGCAATTGCACACGTAACACAAAAACCGTTTATTGCAGTTAATCACTTAGAAGCACATGCGTTAGTTGTTAGGCTACTATATGAGGTTGAATTTCCGTTTTTAGTCCTGCTGATATCAGGTGGTCACTGCCAATTTTTAATTGCACAGGATGTAGGTAAATACATCAAACTTGGAGAAACGCTTGATGACTCATTAGGAGAAGCATTTGACAAAGTCGCTAAAACGCTGGGTCTAAGCTATCCGGGAGGTCCATTAATTGAAGAGTTAGCTAAAAAAGGTGATGGTATGAGATTTAAGCTGCCAAGAGCAATGATAAAACGTTCTGGATGTGACTTTTCATTTTCTGGAATTAAAACAGCGGTAAAAAACTTAGCACGAGAATTTGTAATGAGTGAACAGGATGTGTGTGATATGTGTGCTTCGTTTCAAGAGTGTATTAGCGACATATTACTCGATAGAGTCAGAAATGCTATTGGTATCGCTGTATCTTTAAATATTAAAATCAATGATTTTGTAATTACTGGTGGAGTTGCAGCAAATAATTTCCTGAAAGAGAGATTAAAAAAGCACATAGACTTGAACGTGCTTTCTCCTCCAAGCAATTTATGTACAGACAATGCAGTGATGGTTGGATGGACAGGAATTGAAAGGTTACAGAGAAGCTATGTAGACTCTCTTGACTTTGCACCAAGGCCAAAGTGGGAATTAGAAAAATATTACTAGCACAAAAAATTATCTACTATATAATGCGGCCGCTGGTGAATTTTTGTAGGCTTAAAAATTACAGTGGTATCTACTAAAGCCTTATTCACTACCGGCATTATTATTTATGAGGTACAGTATGTTCAAAAATAAATTTGACACAGTTATTAGTGTTTTCAAAGCTAAATCTAGTACAAGCGCAAAGACACTCAGTTCAGGTTTATTTGTTGCGGGAAACGTTGTTATGGCCAGAGCAATTAGTGAGATAGACCTCTCTTCATTACAAGGCAATTCAGAAGATAAAGTCAATAAGCAAGACCTAATAATCATATATGATTATATTAATAAAGTAACTCAAGAAGAAAACTATAATATATGTACTAATAATCTTGATTGTATAAAAAGCAGGATTTTAGCAGAAAATATAAGTGATTCATTAGCTGAAAAATTTCGTCAAGATGGATGGAATATAATAAGTAATGATGGTTCTTCGCTATTAACAGTGGCTATTGAAAGAATTAGGAAAGAACAAAAGAAAAATAGGAATTATGATATTCATGTTGAAATAGCTGTATCTCTAATTCTTAGTATGGGCAGAGAATTGATTATAAAATTGGAGAATTTTGCAGATAGTAATGATAAAACACTTCTACATTATTTAGCTGAGTCGGGTAAAGAAGATATTTTATGTTTTGTGATAGAAAATTCTAATTTTGACATTAAAGAAGCAGTAAGGAATAAAGATAGAGATGGTAAAACACCACTACACTATGCGGCTAAATCTGGCAATAAAGAATGCTTGAAAATTCTCATAGAAAATGAAGCAGATTTTAGTTGCACTACCAATAATAAAACCGAGTTACACTATGCTGCCAGAAGCGGAAGTCCTAACCTCCTAGAATATTTAAAAGAAATATTGACAGCAAAAGGAATTTTTGATAGGGAGAAAATTAAAACAGATAAATATGGAAATAACGCATTACACTATGCTGTGCAATCTGGAAATGCTGAGTGCATAAAATTCTTCATTGATAATCAAGTACAATTTTTAAAAAATAAATATAATGAGAATCCTTTTCATAAGATTGTAGGTAACTCAGAAACTCAAGAAAATGCCATAAATTTTCTTATAGAGCATCTAAAATTTTTAGGTAGACTAAAAAGTGAAATTAATCAAGAAAATGTAGATGGTAACACCCCATTGCATATAGCTGCAAAACATGGAAATAACCAGCTAATGAAATTGTTTACTCAATCAGGTGCAAAAATTGTTCAGAATAAACAAGGTAACACCCCCTTACATATTGCTATTATACATGGTAATTCATATTGTATAGACCTATTTTATGAAAATATAGGAAATAGCATACTTCAATCCAAAGGTGATTATGGAAGAGGTCTTGTACATTTAGCTGCAATGTACGGGAAGTATGATTGTCTAACATCTTTACTCAAGAAATTTCCTGATTACGATTTAAGCACAGAAACACGCAAAGGAAATATGGCTCTACACTTAGCTCTATCGAGTAATACAGAAACAGAACTAAGAAAAAAATGTGTGAGTCTATTAATAGACAGAAGCATGCAAGTAAATAAGAGTAATAATGAAGGAAACACCCCTTTACATTTTGCTGCCCAACTTGATTTATCGTTTTTAAGCATGATAGAAAAAAAGTTGGAAGAGAAGAAATTTGACGTTTATCAAGAGGTTTTGCGTGAGAATAGCAACGGTGACACCGTCTTTCATATGGCAGCACGTGTTGGTAATAAATCATGCCTTGAGCACCTTTTTAAAAAAGAGAGAGTGGGAGAAATATTAAGTAAGAAAAATAAGGATGGACAAACTTTACTATACTTATCTATTCTCAGTGGAAGAGTAGAATGCGTTAAGTATTTGGTAAAAAAAAGCCCAAAGGGTATTTTTTTAGAACAAAATACACAAAAAAAGTTGTTATTTGCAGCTATTTTGAGCGGCAATAAGGAATGTCTTGAATTTGTGTCAAAAGAACTTGTAGGTAAAAAGGTGGCTGCTAGCATCAAAGTGTTATACGATGAAAATGACAATACACCGTTACACATGGCTGCTCTTGCCAACGACATAGAATTCTCTCAGTATGTTATTGAAAGTATTGCTAAGTCAACTATTAGGAACACAGTACCACTTTTTAACACAAACAGTCAAGGGCTTATACCTCTACATTTAGCTGCCATGAGCCTTAATGCTGAGTTAATAGAATATTTTATGACAGATAATCATTACCCCTATAATAAGAAAATGTTAAATGTTGTATCTAAATCTGGAAGAACAGCATTACACTATCTTGTAATGAGTGATAATGATTTTGAAAAAACTATAAATGAGGATTTTAAGCAAGGTCAATTTTTGAAAAAGTTAGTTTTAGAAAAGCGTAAACAAAATGAGCACTTAAGGGAAAAAGCTATTAAAGCCTTATTCTACCTAACAATCAGCACCGGAGAGAAAACTTTAAATAAGAAGATAAATTTTGATATAAAGGATAATGCAAAAAAAACAGCTTTAGATTATGCTTTTAAACATGGTGACACAAATATCTTGAGGTTATTTTTAGATTTCTTTTATGAAATAAGGGAAAACAAAAAAAGGAAATATGATAAACTTAATATGGAAGATCAAGAAAGAAGCAAAAAGCTTCTAGACTACTATAATCTGGCCATGTCAATATCAAGTGTGATTATTTCTGTTTGCATTAAGTATAATAATGCAGAATCTGAAAAGGAAGAAATTCCTACCTGGATTTCCATTGCATTTTCTTCGATATCATTTTTACTTATCTTATACAACTTAGTGATTGGCCTTCAAAAAGAACCTGTTAAACGTGAGATAGAAAACTATACTGAAAAAATGAACAGAATTGAAGAGGCTACAGGAAAGTTAGCTAAGACAAAAGTAGGGGATCATGATTTGGAGGAATACAACTCAATATTGGAACTATTAATAAAGAATGTAGAAGATATTTCACGATTGGAAAATGAACTTTACAAGTTTACGCATGAAACTAGATTAGAGAGTAAAGACAAACTCAATATTTCTCCTCAGAAAATGAGTAGGGGTGGTAGTGCAGTACTATGTTCGAATAAGTCTTTAGAAGGTAGAAAAAGTTCACCTGTTTTGAATGATTTAACAGCAAAACTTAGTCTGTGTTCAAGACGCAACAGTAGAGTACAAAATACAATGGACAAGTTAGATAATCCATCATGTGTAATTACTATAAATGAGAATTCAGAAATTAAACCAAAAGCTCCGAAAAACAAATTCAAGAATGTTGCAACTAAGCTAAAAATAGGCAATATCTTTAGTAAGAAAAAAGAAGATCTTATCGCTTCATCAAGCTTATCAGAAGGTGCTAATCACGAGAATATTACAAAAATGAATGAAGAAAACTGTGGGTTGATAAAACGATTTGGTGATACCAATGGGTATTCAATATTTTCGACTCCTTTTAATCCAAGCAGTTCAACCTCAAGAGAAGAGTGTGGTAACAATCATAGTGCAGCGCGTCATGTGAGTTATGGTAGTGCAAATAATCCTGTGAGTGATAAGGAAGTTAGTAAATCTCCATCTCTAATACTTTCTAACTTTGAGGAGGGGATTACTGTTGACTGTTTTAAATTCGAAAGATATAGACCAAGGGTATATTCAAGTCCATCTTGTGTGAGAAAAAGAGCAATTACAGCTAGATCATTGGAATATGTAATACTTCCTGATCATATAGAAAGAGGAAAATAGATGCAGATTGTAGTCACTGACTCTGATAGCATCAACTTTCAGAGGAGTGATAGTAAGAACTGTCATTGAGTAGTAGATAAGAAAAACGTAGAACAATTGGCAAGGCTATCGTATAAGGTTATAGTAGAGAAGAAATTAGATAGCCTTGCTAAATTTCCATGAAAAAGTTTATATTCGCATATCATTAATATTTTATTACATTAATGATATGGTAAGGCAATAACTGTTAATACTTTTGAAATAAAAACTATATATGGTACATATAATTAAATAAAAGGAAGATTGTGGAAATCACTCCGTCAATAAAAAAGGAATTAAAGCAAAGTATACTATATACTTGTCTAGAGAAGTGCAAGAGTGCGTTTTGGTTCATTTTCTGGTTTAGCTCAGGGATTAATGCGTTAATGTTATTTTTGCCACTTTATACCTCTCAGGTACTTGATCGAGTGATATCGAGCGAGAGTGTGTCAACACTAGTTATGCTGACGATTATTACTTTATCTGCGTTTGCATGTTCTGCAATGCTTGAAACTTGTCGATATTTAGCTATGGCTAAAATTGGTGATTGGATTGATAAAACTGCAACACCAGATCTAATAGTAAGGTCAATCAGGTTAACATCAGTACAAAGCTCAACTTCAAGTGGTGAAGCAATACGAGATCTTGGAGTAATAAAAAATTTCATTACAGGAAATGGTATATTTTCACTGTTCGATACTCCATGGTCGCTAATTTACCTTGTTGTGATCTTTATGATACATACCTCTACAGGGTTTATAGCTATTGCCGGGATCATTATATTAGTTTCAATGGCAGTATGGAATGAACTTGCCACTAAGCGTATATTGCGAGAAACCAATGAAGAAACTATACGCAATATTAATGCTATAGATGTTGCAACAAGAAACGCAGAGGTGGTTGAAGCTATGGGCATGTCAGAATTTATAGTTTCTGATTGGTGTAAACGGAATGATCAAAATCGTGCAATGCAAGTTACAGCGCAGAATCGTTCTAATGTGATTACTGGAATTACTAAGTTTCTACGCTCAACTCTGCAAATATCAGTAATTGGAACAGGCGCATTACTTGCAATTACAGCTCACAAAACTGCCGGTAGTATCATTGCTGCCTCGATTTTGATGGGTAGAGTATTGGCTCCATTTGATGCAGCAGTTCATACTTGGAAATTTTTAAATCAAGCCAGAATGTCATATGAGAGGCTACAAAGACTTATACTAACATCCCCAAAAAGAGAGCAAACTATGGCTCTACCAGAGCCTGAAGGGAAGTTGGAATTTGATAGGGTATTTTTTACTCCTTATGGGAGCAATAAGCCAACAGTAAAAGGAATCTCATTTGTAATAGAACCAGGGGATGTTGTTGGTGTTATTGGTGCAAGTGCTTCTGGTAAGTCGACCATTGCAAAACTAACCGTTGGTGTTTGGAAACCCATATCAGGTGTAGTCAGACTAGATGGCGCTGATGTATATACTTGGAATCGAGAGAACTTTGGTAATTATGTTGGTTACTTACCTCAAGATATTGAGTTATTTAACACGAGCGTTAAAGCTAATATTGCCCGCATGAGACCAGATCCAAATCCTGAAGAAATAATCAAAGCAGCAAAAATTGCAGGAATACATGAATTAATACTGAGCTTACCAAATGGGTATGATACAACAATAGGAGGACCTGGAGGAGTAATACTCTCTGGTGGCCAAAAACAGCTTCTTGGACTTGCAAGGGCTTTCTATGGTAATACTAAGCTTTTAGTGCTTGATGAACCGAATGCTAACTTAGACAGTAATGGAGAGGCGCGCTTGATTAATGCAATCAATGTTGCAAGAGAGCAAAATACTACCACTGTTATCATCACTCATAAGCTACAGCTACTATCTGTAGTCAATACAGTGATCGTCATGTCAGATGGGGTTATTTATGCTATGGGACCAAAAGATGAGATTTTGAGTAGATTAGTTGCTCCATCACCAGATGCCACAGAAGATAAACGTTCTTCAGCAAGTGGTTAAGAAAGAGAGAAGTTGTCACACTTCTCTTTCTCTTATAGAGTACTATATGCACAGTTTATAAAATCTTAAGGGAACGTTCAAAAAAGTGTGTCAAACCGCATTTTCAATTCAACT
>NZ_JAFEVH010000019.1:0-13246 GCF_048054155.1 Wolbachia endosymbiont of Nasonia giraulti | reverse complement strand
TATTACTTTTTTTTCGGTTTGACACACTTTTTTGAACGTTCCCTCTGTAAATCTTGTAACCATGTCGACAGTAGGTGTTATCTTTAGTGTAGCTTTCCAATTACCAATTCTATCAATGATTGCAATTTCTGTGATGTCTTCATTGATAGTCGGTGGAGTTACATATGCACTATCACCGCAACCTACTGAATTAAAAGAAGTAAGTATTCAATGCTCAATGCAACATGATGCTTGTAAAACTTAACTTGTGCGCTTCCTGGTAATTTTGATATAGTTATTTCAGTTGAAATTTACAGATTTACAAATGGCAAGCTTAAGTGTAAGAGAAGCGTTATGCACGGCAATCAGAGAAGAAATGCAAAATGACCCTGATGTATTTATCATGGGTGAAGAAGTTGCAGAGTATGATGGTGCTTATAAAGTAACAAAAGGATTACTGAAAGAGTTCGGAGAAAATAGGGTGGTTGATACACCTATTACCGAACATGGATTTGCTGGTCTTGCTGTTGGAGCAGCGTTTGCTGGGCTCAAACCTATTGTTGAGTTTATGACTTTTAATTTTTCTATGCAAGCTATTGACCAAATTGTGAATTCTGCAACAAAAACAAATTATATGTCAGGTGGACAACTTGGATGCCCTATAGTGTTTCGTGGACCAAATGGAGCTGCAGCAAGAGTTGCCGCACAACATTCTCAGTGCTTTGCATCTTGGTATTCGCATGTTCCAGGTTTGAAAGTAATAGCACCTTACTTTGCCTCTGATTGCAGAGGTCTGCTTAAAGCTGCAATTCGTGATCCTAATCCAGTAATATTTCTAGAAAACGAGATCGCTTATGGGCATGAACATGAGATTCCTGATTCTGAGCTATCAAATAAAGATTATCTGCTTGAGATAGGCAAAGCTGCTGTTATACGGGAAGGAAAGGATGTAACTATCACTGCTTTTTCATTGAAACTAATGGATGCGTTAAATGCAGCAGATTTACTCTCTAGTGAAGGAATAGAAGCTGAAGTTATCGACCTCAGAACCTTAAGACCACTTGACACTGAAACAGTTATTAACTCTATTAAGAAGACCAATAGATTAATAAGCATAGAAGAGGGTTGGCCATTTGCAGGAATAGGAGCAGAACTCTCAGCCATGGTTATGGAACAAGGATTTGACTACCTTGACGCTCCGGTTGTACGGGTAACCGGCAAGGATGTCCCCTTACCTTATGCTGCAAACCTAGAAAAGAAAGCATTACCACAAGTGGAAGATATAGTTGAAGCTGTGCACCAAGTCTGCTTTAGAAAGAAATAGTCCTATTGACTCTTTTTTTTATCTCCCGTTCCACATTCTTCCATAAAAGAGGCATTTGTAGAGTTTATACCACCCATTACTTTTATGACAATAGTTTTAGCGCCAAAAAACACAGCGCAAAATACACCGAGGGCGAAAAGAGCAGGCCACGGCATTCTACCAAATATTGCAAGTAAAGCTGCTCCTATTATCACTACAGTCATAAGCGGTCCACCTATTCCCCAAACGTAGCCAATAATATTACATATTACTTGAGCAGTTGTATCGTCATTAGAGTTAGCAGCACTTCCAACATGAGAAAAAGAAATAAATAATACTATAAGTAGAATACAAAAAACCTTTCTAATTGTAGGGTTCATCCCTATACCTTAAGTTTAAATATTATGATTATATCTAAAATAGTATAATTTTCAGTAAAACTAGCATTGTGATTTATACAATATTACATAGCAAACGATGTCTATTGGTTGTCAATCATTGCCAATTACTTGAGAGCTTATTTCGACTTTTGAAAAAGAGCAATAACACCTATGAGTAAAATTTGACATCACTACTTTTATGTGTTATAATGGAGCTGTTTATAAAAAAATAAAATTGAAAAAGTTGAGAGAAAGTAGGATAACAAGAACGAGGAAGTTTTTATCTTCACTGTTTTTTTTGCTGCTGATTGCTCTATCAATACGCAGTCTTTTATTTGAGCCATTTCATATTCCTTCTGGTTCAATGAAAAGCACTCTACTTGAGGGGGACTACATTTTTACTAGTAAATATTCATATGGTTACAGTAAACACTCTTTCCCGTTTTCTCCAAACATCTTTAGCGGAAGAATTTTTTATACCCCTCCAGAGCGTGGTGATGTAATAGTTTTCAAACCTACAAGAAATGATAGCATTAGATTTGTTAAGCGGGTAATAGGAATACCTGGCGATAAAGTGCAAATGATAGAGGGAGAATTGTACCTAAATGATCAAAAAGTAGAGTGGCAGCAAATTGAAAGTTTTTTTGATTATGAGTCAAAGCGTGATATAACAAGATACATAGAAACACTTCCGAGCGGTAAGGAACATGAGATTTTAATAGACAATGCATCCAATAAGCTATCACATAACACTCCAGTTTATTATGTGCCTGATGGTCACTTTTTTGTTATGGGAGATAACAGAAATAATTCTCGCGATAGCAGATTTTCAGATGTTGGTTTCATACCAGCGGAAAATATAGTTGGACGCGTAAGCATGGTTGGTTTATCGTTTAAATTAGGCAAAGTTGATTGGTTACCATTTAACTTTAGATTACCTGTTGCCCTGAGATTTGACAGGATACTGCACAAAGTTGTGTAAATTCTACCTGTCTGATGATTCGCATAATTCTAAAGCAGAATTTTCTAACTCAGCGATAGCATTATTAATGTTGTCTAAGTCATTTTCCTGTAAAGCGTCTTTTGCGTTCTGTAGTAAAATTTTTAACTTTTGCTCAGTGGAAACATTTTCAACTAGATGTATGAGCTTGTTACCGTTAATTTTAGCCTCTGCAAGGGAACGAGCCTTCATGTCTTCATCAAAGTTACTTACTGACTGATTGACCATATCTTGAATATCTTCTTCATTTAAGCCAGAGCTTGAATTTATTTCAACTGTCTGTTCGACTCCAGTAGTTTTTTCTCTTGCAGTGACAGTCAATATTCCATCAATGCTAACTGTAAATCCTATTTCAACTTTTGCAGAACCTGCAGGCAATTGTGGTATACCTTTGAGTTCAAATCGTGCTAGAGATTTATTATCTTTTATCATTTCACGTTCTCCTTGACAAACGTGAATTTTCATTGCTGTTTGCCCGTTAGCGTAAGTTGTAAACTCTTTTATTTCTGAAACTGGTAGTGGTGTATTTCTTGGTATAATTTTTTCAACTATTCCCCCCATAGTTTCTATGCCAAGTGATAAAGGCAGCACATCAAGGAGAATATTCCTATCTTTTGAGTTTGAAGTTAAATAATGAGCCTGCAAAGCTGCCCCATTGGCAACTGCTTTGTCCGGATCCACATCATTCAGCACTTTATTGCCAAAGAGTTTGATTAGTGAATTTTGCACTAATGGCACTCTAGTTGCGCCACCAACTAAAATTACCCCTTTTATATTATCGATTTTAAGATCTATGTTGCTTATAGTACGAGTAACTATATTTATAGTCTTATTAACCAAAGGACTGATTGCTTGCTCGAATTCTTCTTTGGTAATTTCACATTCAAATAATTCACCATTAATATTGAATTCAAAAGTGCCAGAGGTATCTTCACTTAGGTACTCTTTTATAGCACGTATATTGCAGATACCAGTTTTAGTGTATGAATGTTGTAATTTGTAGGTAGTTGTATCAGATGGTGCAGTGCTTGACACTGGAATCCAGTTCTTATTATATAACTTTCTGGTGTGTTCACTTGCAATCAAACTTTCTGGATCCCAGTGTCGGAGCACTGGGATGACACTAGAGCATTTTTTATTTAAACCTACCTGTTCTCTATACTTTTCAAGCACGATTAAACTAAGTAGATGATCAAAATCATCACCACCAAGTTTAGTATCACCACCAACTGCAAGAACTTGAAACACTCCTTGATGTAATTTTAGTATTGAAATGTCAAATGTTCCACCACCGAGGTCATAAACTGCATATATGCCACTGTTATTGTTCTTTTCAATGGAGTAAGAAAGTGCTGCAGCGGTTGGTTCATTAATGAGGCGAAGAACATCTATGCCAGCTAATTTTGCTGCATATTTGGTTGCGTTACGTGCTGAATCATCAAAATAAGCTGGTACAGTAATCACTGCTTTGTTAACTTTCATCCCTGTGAATTTTTTTACCCTCTTGCATAGAGTTTTTAGTATCTCAGCAGAGATCTCAATAGGAGTGAGATACTTTTCTTCTGAGCATTTTACCCTAATAACTTTTTCACTTTCGTTATCTATTTCACAATTGATACCTTCTTTATGCAAATCTTTAACACTTTTACCCATTAAGCGTTTTATAGAGCAGATAGCGTTTTCGCCAACATCGTAGCCTACTTTTAGTACATCCTTTTCATATGAAATGACAGAAGGTAATAGTTCACGACCTTGCTCATCTTTAAATATTTCTACGTTGCCAGCTTTATTTACCATGGCAATTAAAGAGTTAGTAGTTCCAAGATCTATACCAAAAACTACCTCATCTGAACTTGGTTCAGAAATTTGAACTGGCCGCATTTTCCTTCATCTCCTCAAATGACTTATATAAATATCTCAATCTAAAAACTTGCGTAGCAGCTTCATCAAAATTTTTTGTAGCAAAAGCATTAATTAGGTTTTTAGTACAATCTTTTACCTTTTCATCAATCATCCTACTTGCAAATTGTAAATCATCGCAGTCTAGAAAGTATTCTCTTATTTCCATTGATTCATTTAATATTTCAGGATCAAGATGCTCTTTTTTGCTTTTTACGTCAAAAAGATCCAACAAATGTTCGGCACGCTTTAGCGGTGACTTCAGTACCTGATAAGCTTTGTTGATATTTTCCATATTTTTGGACTCTCTTTCATTTATATCAGTTTTGCTTAGCTCAATATATTTTTTCTCCAGCTCATCAAAGCTGATGTTAAAAGCCGGTTCAATTCCAAATAATGTGAAATGGTTGCTAGACATGAAAACTCTCTCCACAACCACATTTTCCTTTCTCATTAGGATTTTTGAAAATAAAACCTGATGAGAATTTTTCCTCTACATAATCCATTTCAGAGCCAAGGATAAACATGATAGATTTTGGATCGATCAGCACCTTGACTTTTTGATCATCACTGCAGCTTTCTTCAATTACCGACTCCAAAGGACGAACATCATATGCATATTCAATATCATATTTTAAACCAGAGCATCCTTTTTGCTTAATTAGAACTCTTATTCCTATTGCTTCTTCAAGGTTAGCATGCTTCTTTTTGTCCAATAAAAACCTTACCCTCTCTACTGCATTTGCAGTTAGAGTGATAGGTTTTTTAACAGAATTTACTCCTTGAAATTCACTCATATTCCTCAATGTTTTTGTTTATTTTGATAATCATGAATAGCAGCTTTTATAGCATCCTCAGCAAGTACTGAACAGTGTATCTTTACTGGCGGCAAAGACAATTCTTCCACTATTTGAGTATTCTTTATCTTTGTTACATTCTCAATAGTTTTTCCTTTGATCATTTCTGTAAGCAAAGAACTTGAAGCTATAGCAGAACCACAACCAAAAGTTTTAAATTTTGCGTCTTCAATAACACCTTTATCGTTGACCTTTATTTGCAGTTTCATTACATCTCCGCATGATGGTGCACCAACTAAACCAGTACCAACATTTGGATCATTTTTATCCAGAGAACCAACATTCCTTGGATTTTCATAATGATCTAAAATTTTCTCATTATAACTCATAGATTACCCGTAAACCATTACTTACATTATAACATATTTAGGTTAAAAACTAAAGTAAAATACACTAGCAAGCGGTACATTTTACTCACAAAATATATAGGTTACGAGTGTATTTACTTTACAAATACATATAGTGCATGTCATTCTTTATATGGTAATTTTAGAAGGAGTATTTCTTGAGTTTATTCAGTAATCTTTATCAAGGACTATTAAAAACCTCCTCCCGTTTTAGTGATGGAGTAAAAAATATTTTTTCTGGCAAAAAAAAATTAGATCAGTCGCTTTTAGATGATCTGGAAGAGCTGCTGATTAGCATGGATATAGGTCATAAAACTTCTAGATTGCTTATTGATAAGCTCGCAAGTATCAAATTTGAATCAGAAGTTGAACATAATATTATCACACAGCAGTTAATGAGCGAAATAGAAACAATATTAAACCCTGTTGTGGAGCCGCTCATTTTGAATAAAAAACCACACATAATAATGATATGCGGAGTGAATGGTAATGGAAAAACTACAACTATAGGTAAACTTGCCTATAAATATAAAGAAAAAGGAAAATCCGTTATGCTTGTTGCGTGCGACACATTCAGAGCTGCTGCGAGTGAGCAATTAAATATTTGGGCAGAACGTTCTGATTGCTCTATTGTTACTGGAGAGCACGGTAGCGATTCTGCAAGTGTGGCATATAGAGCTGTAAATCAAGCGATAAAAGATAGCGTTGATGTTGTTTTAATTGATACAGCAGGAAGGCTACAAAACAATGTAAATCTCATGCAAGAGCTGTCAAAAATACATAGAACGATAAAGAAATTGGATGATACTGCTCCTCATGATGTTATTTTGGTTCTTGATGCAACTACTGGCCAAAATGCTTATAGCCAATTAGAGGCCTTTAGTAAAATGGTTGGTGTTACCGGGTTAATTGTAACAAAGCTAGATGGTACTGCCAAAGGTGGAGTAGTGATTGGGCTTGCAGAAGCTTATAAGGTGAAATTACACGCTATAGGAATTGGTGAAAGTATAGAAGACCTGAGGGAATTTACTGGCAAAGAGTTTGCTGAAGCGCTGTTTAAATGTGATTGAAGATCTCTTTAATTTTCTCATATGACCAAGCTTAATTATCATGAGAAGCCGTTTTTAGATGGTCTCATTCCAGCATGTGACGCTGGTTGCAAGTGATTATTGGGTTGGGTGAGCCGTTAACGTATAAAAATTACTTCCGCATATTTTCAATCTCATTATAATTACAAATAGAGATATTTTAAGAGCTCAAAATCTATCTTTAGTCTGCAGACTTTTTAATCAAACTTATTAAAAAATGTATTCTTCAGTGTATATCTGTCGTATGTGCACTGCATTTTTTTTCTAACTCTTTTTTACACAGGAGGATTTTATGTCTAGAATTCCAGATACTTGACCTTTACTTTAGCCAATAAAAATCAATGGGCGCCCATGGTTTTTATAAAGAAAGTATAAGAAAAAAAATATTTTAAAGAATATGAAATAAGGATCTAATATGTTTTGTAGGCAACCAAAAACCACTTCAGCTTGTCACTCATGCCTAAAAAGTAATTATATTAATGTAATATTTATACTTACATGCTAATATTAACATATTTAAATTAAGGAGTATACTATGACTAACATGCGAAATTCCATAGACAGCAAAAATGAGCCACCAATACTACATACATTCGCTGATTGCAAAAAAATATGCGAAACAATACCCATATATCTTGCACGGGCAGCATGCGAGGCCGGATGTGCAATTACTAATCCTTACGGTTCTCAACCTAAATTACAAGTTAGTGAGAAATTAGCAGATAGTGCAAAAAATCTTTATGATGAGAGCGAAAAATTATTGCTTATAGCAGAGGAAATACACAATCAAGATTTAATGTATCTTTAATAACAAAAAAGAGGATATTCTATATCTTCTTTTTTTTATGCGATAACTATAGTATTTTCTAAAATGGATGATAAAGTTCCATTATGGTATTACCAACCAAAAGCTGTAAGTCTGTATATTTATACATGAGAGGTCTGAGGCGGCTTTTGATGGTATGCCAACAGTATTCTATAGGATTCAAATCTGGTGAATATGTTGGAAGATACAGCAAATGACAGCCAAAAGACTCTATTAATGATTTTGTTTTAGTGGTCTTATGAAATGTAGCATTATCCATAACTATAGTTGTGCCAAGTGGCAATTTAGGTAATAACATCTTCTCCAACCATGTATTGAATACCTCTTTGTCACACCCACCTTTGAAAGTCATTGGTGCAATAAATCTCTTTCCAATCCACCCGGCTACTATACTGATTCTCTCTCGAGTTCTCCCTGGAATATCTGCATAAATTTTCTTTCCTCTTGGAGCGCGTCCATATTCTCGGTATAACTTATTATCAACTCCTGCTTCATCTATATATAAGATGCTGGAATGGTCTATTTTTGAGATTTTATCAATAAATTGCTCCCTATCTTCTTGATTGCGCTCTTGATATAGTGTGACTTTTTTTTAAAGTAATTTTTAGCTGTTTTAGTCTATACCAAATTGAGTTTATTCCAAATCCAAGATTTTGTTTCATCTCTGCCAGAGTATGATCTGGATTCTTTGTAACATATTCTTCGAGTATTTTGGGGTCTATTTTTCGAATAAAGCTACCGTTTTTAGATGGCTTGAGGCTTTCACCAGCAGCTTTCTTTTTTAACCAACGGTACAGAGTTGCTATTCCTATCTCCATAAGCTCTGCTACCTCAACCTTTGTCTTACCTTTTTCTATCATCAATACTGCCTTTTCCCTTAAATCCACACTATATGCCATTATAACTCAAATACTTTATTATACCTTTATCATTTACTTTAGGAAATACTATAGCTACTTGTTTTCGTATTCGTTCAGGCAAGGTAGTTATGAGTAAAAATAGCAAATGGTCAGTGCGTGACACTGGAATCCAGCTAAACACTTTACAATGTTTTTGATGACGAAGCCAGTGTCTGGGCACTGGCATGACAGGAGTGTGAGATAAGGCTACATACATACTCCAACAGGTATGATGGTGTCATTCCAGTGCTTAACACTGGAATCCAGAAAAAAAGAAGCCTATGTCACCTACTCAGATGACATTATGGAAGCTGGGATGACATCCTTCTCACAAGCAAAATGTTCATGCAGATAATATTTAACTGTGATTGAAGACCTCTTTTAACTCTTTTATATGACCAAGCTTAATTATCTCAATATCATGAGAAGAATAATTGCCATTTTTAGGCATAATCGCTTTTTTAAACCCTAATTTTTGTGCTTCCCTTAGTCTGAGATCAGCATGCGAAACATTCCTAATTTCTCCTGAAAGTGCAACTTCACCGCAGATTATTGAAGAAGTTGGTAGCGGTAAATTTACTAAACTTGAAATAAGGGAAGCAGCAACAGCAAGATCAGCTGATGGTTCCTGTATTTTGAGTCCTCCTGCAATGTTTAGGTATACTTCTTTATCATGCAAAAACATTTTACAACGAGCACTTAGCACCGCGATGATCATAGCTAATCTATTAATATCCCAACCAACTACTGCCCTTCTTGGAGTTGTCATATTAGTCCTTGCTATTAATGCTTGCACTTCCATTAAGATTGGTCTTGAGCCTTCAACTCCTGCAAATACGGCGCTGCCAACTACTTCTCTATCATGTACGGTCAAGAATAATGATGATGGATTATCAACAGGCATGAGTCCTGCTTCAGACATCTCAAAAACACCAATTTCATTTGCAGGGCCAAATCTATTTTTAATAGTACGTAAAATGCGATATTGATTACTATTTTCACCCTCAAAATATAGTACTGTATCTACCATATGCTCCAGGGTTTTAGGCCCCGCTATTTGTCCATCTTTCGTTATATGGCCAACTATTAAGAGAGAAACACCATATTGCTTTGCAAGAACAGTCAATTCATGAGCGCAGGTACGGACTTGAGTTACAGTTCCTGGTGCTGATGTGACTTTGCTATCATACATAGTTTGTATAGAATCAATTATCAAGAACTTAATACTTTTATTTTTCCTTATTGTTGCTACTACATCAGTTAAAGATACTGTAGATAAAAGCTTAATTTTAGGTTCATTTATCTTAAGACGCTTTGCTCTGAGGCTCACTTGCTCTAAAGATTCCTCGCCAGATGCATAAAGACATTCAAAAGAGGAAAGTTGTACAACATTAGCTGCAATCCTAAGCAAAAGAGTAGATTTTCCAATTCCAGGTTCACCACCAATTAAAATGCTAGCACCTTGAACGATACCTCCACCAAAAACTCTATCTAACTCTTCTATTCCTGTTAAAAAACGATCGGGGGTAATAATTTCACTATCTGATAACGCTTTATTGAAATTGGTGCAGATGTACTTCTCGTTTCTGTTTTTAGTACTATTTCTTCGACAACCGTATCCCAACTGTCACATGCAATACACCTTCCTACCCACCTTCCAGTGCTATGACCGCAGAATTGACATACGTATGCAGTTTTCATAAAAGCCAAAATTATAATTGTAATAAAAATTAGCTAAATAAGTGAAATAAATTTAAATAGAGAAAATTACCAATCACACTTTTTATCTTGTGGTTTTATTTGCAATATTGCTACTAAGCTGACTAATAAGCAAAAAATTACATAAAGCCCAGCAGCAAAGTCTATTTTAGGAAACATTATAGTAAACCAAGTGCATATCATAGGAGTAAATCCTCCATGCAAGGCAAAAGAGATGTTGCGTGATAAGCTAACACCACTAAATCTAACATTAGTAGGAAAAAGCTCAGCAGTAACTATCCCTATAGGATTAATACCCCTCTCGATTATAGAAAGAGCCATAACACTTAACATGATTATAAGATAGCTTTTATAGTAATATGCAATAGATAACATAGGACAACATAATACCATTGTTATCACTATAAATAAGATTGCAGTGCGTTCTCTTCCTACTTTATCAGCTAAAATTCCAAGCACTATTGAAGATATCGGCATTAATATGCTGGTTATAATGAGTACAACTTCGTTGACATACGTTGTTACATAAGTTTCAACAGACACTATTTCTTTTGCAATTGTTCTAAGAAATATGGTAAATCCAACAGCAACATTAACAGGTACAGATATTAAAATAGCAAGTATCAGGGCTCTTTTATAGCGTTTTGTAAGCTCTATTATTGGTAAATTAGGTAAATTTCTTTGTTCTCGATTTTTTTCATACGCTGGAGTTTCTCCTAGTGTATATATACTATATGCGCTTATTAATCCTAAAATGGCTGAAAAAATAAACGGCAGCCTCCAACCCCAAGCGTTAAAATCAGTGGTTTTTTTACAGATGATCACTGCAACCACAGAGAGCAATATGCCAATGGAGCGACCAAAACTTATTATTCCAAAAAACATTCCTAGTTTTTTCTTATTAGGTAAATGCTCTATGAGATAAACAGAGCTACCTCCTTGCTCAGCGCCAAGTGCAACCCCTTGTATCAGATGGATTGAAAGAAGCAATGTAGTAGAGGTTATTCCTATTTTACTATAACTTGGAATAAACGCAACGAGACTAGAAGGAATCGATATTAGCAAGATAGCAATCGTTAACGCCATTCTCCTTCCATACCTATCACCAATGTGACCAAATACAGATGCACCAAGTGGTCTTACCATTGCACCCATTCCTGCAATTCCAAACAATTGCAATATGCTGTAGTAGATATCTTTTGCATAACAAAATTCTCTACTAATTATATTAACCAGATCAATAAAGAGCATATGGTCATACCATATTGCGATTCTACAGAGTATTGTTGCAATCAATACTCTTGTTTGTTGATTGTACACTTAGTTTAATTTATAAATGTCTACTTATTTTTATTTTGGCTGCTTTTTAGAACTTTGCAACTCAAGCGTATGGCTTATATGTAAATATTATTAAAATTGGAACTTGCATAACCAGATATCATGCAAGTAGTCCTTTCTTGTCATCCGAGTAGCTGATCTTTATTATAATGTCATCCAAGTAGCTGACACTGGGATCCATTGTTCTTTTTTCTGGATTCCAGCATCAAGTGCTGGAATGACATCTTCATACCTGCTGGAATATGGCTATTATCCAATTGTTATCATCTAACGCTCTTATCATCCCAGTACCTTTATTTTTCATTCAAGTAGCTGACACTGGTTTCTTTATGATGTTGTCATCCAAGTAGCTGACACTGGGATCCATTGTTCTTTTTTCTGGATTCCAGCGTCATGCGCTGGAATGACATGGTGGAATGTCCTTCTTGTCATTCCAGTACTCCTTTTCTTGTCATCCCAGTGCTCCGACACTGGGATCCATTTTTCCATCATCAGAAACGTTGATTACTTTTATACTCGTAAATTTAACTGGATCCCAGTGTCGGACTGGGATGACACCTCTCTTAAATTACTTTAGCTACAAATATCAAGAAATTTACTAAGCAGAAAAAAGACAAAAGAAATCCCCTATTAGCTAGTTGTGACTCCTGAAAATTGGCCTGTCTTAAACAGACCGTTTCAGCTTATATGGTTAAAAAACTGGAAGTTTTGTAAAGAAATAAGATGCACATAGTGCAAAAAATTAAAAATAAGACGACAACTGCGTTATGCTTTTGTCGTTTAATCTGCACAGACGAAGATAAATAGTATAGCGTTATCCTTATGGTAAGGGAGTTGAAAAAATTTATAAAGCAGGTTCTTTCATGAGTTTTTTTGCGAACATCAAACAATTACTTAGAAAAATTGGAAAGACCATTAAAATATTTTTTTACTTTTTATTCTATATATTTCAACATATTACCTTTAAGTACTAATAATTATGGCATTATTAATAGTTGAGTCGCCGGCAAAGGCAAAGACGATAGGTAAATATTTGAGTAAAGAATTCAAAGTGGCTGCATCCTTTGGCCACGTCAGAGATCTGCCAGCGAAGAATGGTTCTGTTGATCCTGATAATGACTTTGCCATGAAGTATGAGATTATTGAAAAAGCAGAAAAGTATGTAAAAGAGTTAGTCAAGGAAGCTAGTAAAACATCAGATATATACCTTGCAACAGATCCAGACAGAGAAGGGGAAGCAATAGCTTGGAATGTGATAGAGGCACTAAAGGAAAGAAAAGCAATCAATGATGAAAGCAACATTCATAGAGTAGTCTTTAACGAAATAACAAAAAGAGCAGTGCAAGAAGCTATAAAAAATCCACGTGAAATTAATATGGACTTAGTGCGTGCACAGCAAGCACGCAGAGCTTTGGATTATCTAGTTGGATTTAGCTTGTCACCGCTGCTGTGGACAAAATTGTCGGGAAGCAAATCTGCAGGGCGAGTGCAGTCTGTTGCATTAAAGCTTATATGCGAACGAGAGGATGAAATCAGTAAGTTTATAACACAGGAGTATTGGAGCATAAAGGCAGAAATGCAAAATAGCAAAGATGAGGCTTTTTTTGCTAT
>NZ_JAFEVH010000018.1:13447-25593 GCF_048054155.1 Wolbachia endosymbiont of Nasonia giraulti | reverse complement strand
AATACTTTATTATACCTTTATCATTTACTTTAGGAAATACTATAGTACAAAAAGTTTCCTTGAGAGCGCAAAATTATTGTCTTTTGCTGCACAAGATGAAATATGTGAAAACCAAGATTTAGTGTATTTTTAATCACAACAGGGGTTTTATATAAGGTTTTTATGTTTTTTTTAACCCATAAAAACCTGAGGATAAATGAAGAGAAAAGTATCTGTTAAGTTGCATAGCTACTGTGCAAAATATTGAAGCAAAAAGGTTTCATCCCAGTGCTTCCTACCTTGTCATCCCAGTGCTCAGACACTGGGATCCATTGTTCCTTTCTGGATTACATAGTCACGCGCTGGAATGACACCTATCATTGTTTTTACTTTATATCTTTATTTGTCTATCTTATTTTACCATTCTGTTGAACGAATACAGGAAAATAAACTGTAATATCTAACTTTGATGCAAAAAGATCAACATATAACACGTAAAAGTTACTGAATCACTTTAGCCATATATAGAATTACTTTGTTAAATATCCTCTACTCCCAGGTTTCATTATGGGTAATTGTTTTAATTCACTTGGCAGTTCTTCCTCGCTATAGTTTTTGATATTTAGTTCAATCAAAGATATGATAGGAAAAGGTAGTTTTGTTTCACTATTTCTCTTGATCAAAGAAGCTCCAGCAACAACTTTACCTCCCTTCTCTTCTGCACATTTTACTGCTTCAAGTGAAGATTTACCTGTGGTAATCACATCTTCAATTAGTAATATTTTCTCACCTTGTTTAATCTCAAATCCACGGCGTAATTCAAACTTACCATTAACACGTTCGCAAAATATTGTTCTTATTCCAAGCTGTCTACCAATCTCATAACCCACGATTATTCCACCAATTGCAGGAGATAGTATTAAATCTATGGGTTCAATAAGCTCTTTTCTTATTTTATTCGCCAATAGCTCACAAACGTTCATTGCTCTGCTTGGATTTTCAAAAATTTTAGCGCATTGTATGTAAGTGTTGCTGTGCAGCCCTGATGAGAGTACAAAATGTCCGTGCAAAATCGCACCAGCCTCTTCAAATTCTTTTATTATTGTATTATCTAATATCATTCTTGAGTTTTAAATTCTTTATTAATTATCTGTGTTATACAGATATCAGACCACACATTTATTGCAGTTTCAAACATATCAATGATTGTATAAATAGGCAAAATCAATCCCATAATGTACAAAGGAACATTCATTGATACCAAATAACTAGTTGCCATAAAATAGCACCCCATCGGCACTCCAGCGTTACCAATTGCAGCTCCTGTAGCTAAAAAAATCCATATGAACATCTCACTTAAGGAAAATGTGTGCCCATTCATCTCTGCAACAAACATCACTGTGATTAAAATAAATGCAGCACACGCATTCATATTGACTGTTGTGCATATTGGTAGAATAAAAGATGACAATTTCTTTGGTACCTTTAGCTGATTTTGCACACATTCTATAGTTGTAGGCAGCGTTGCACTAGATGATTTAGAAAAAAACGCAAGTGTAAGTGCTGGCATAACACCTTTCATCGTTTGAATTGGTGATATATCTTTATACCACATGAGTAGTGGCAAAATCACAAATGCTTGCATGAAATTTGCAGACATTATGCAAGCAAAATACCAAAAAAGACTATGGAATTCGCTGCCACCTTTTAACTCGTATAAAAAACATGTGATAAAAGACCATACAGCAAGAGGAATAAACTTTAATAACCCTTGAGCAATTTTAAGAAGTGTATCAAACAGTGCAGAGAATATTTGGTGTAATATATTCTGTTTTTCTTTTGAGAGCGAAATAATAGCTCCACCCATCAAAAAAGCAATCAATATGCTGCCAATAACATTATTTTTAAGAAAAACTTGCACAAAATTCGAAGGAATGAGTGATTTTAAGTATGAAAAGTAATTGTGGTTGCTGTCACTCACACTTTCTATTGTGTTACTTATGAAATTTTTTCTTACTGGATCTATGAATAAATAGAAAGATAGCGCAACAAATGCAGCTATAATGGTTGTAAGCAGCGTATAAAACAGTGTCTTCTTAAGTAATACTTTAATTTCAATTGAGTCTTTAAGTCCCGAAATTGTGGACACGATAGATAGAAAAACTAAAGGTAAGCTAATCAATTTCAATAAACTGATGAATATATCACTAAGTAGCCTTGCTACTTCAAATATCACTTCATTGTTTAAATAGTAAGCAATTACCGCAAACAGTATAGAAAAGAATATTGCAAGTTTGCGCATTGAAAATAAAACCTCAAAATGATATTATACAATAATTTTTGGAATTAGGTTAAGATAACTTTACAGGTTAGGTAAAGATGAGTAACATTTTATTATTAATTAAGTGTTAAGGAGGGGTATGGATAAAAAAACTAAAGAAGAGTTAATCCTTGTTGGAATATTAATGGGAATGAATATTGCAATAGGAGTGCTTGTAGGTCTTGGCCCAAGTTTCGCAGTTTTATCACCTTCCATTATAGGTGGAATTATTGCTGCTGTTTCTACAATATTATCTATCGCATACCTTACATATTGTGATCATAAGGAAGATAAAGTAAATCGAGAATGCATTTTTCCTATATTTTGTATGGGCGTTACTAGCACTGCAATCGGGATTGGTCTTGGTGCAGCTATAGGTGCTATTTTTCCTGGTGTAATGTTAAATACAGGATCAGCAGTTTTGATGGGTGCGACAATAGGAATTATTGCCCCAATTACAGGCCTTATTGTTGGAAATATGCTTGTAGAACCTATGATTAAGAAAATAAATCACTACATCATAGAACCGGTAATTGAAAAAATAAAAGAATGCTTTTCCTCAAGAGAAGCGTAATAAGACTCGCAAAATAATATATCTTGGACGTAAATTGAGGTACTCAATTTACGTAGGTCATATTAGAGGAGATTAGAAGTTACCTACCCAAAACCCTTATCTCCCACTCAAGCTCAACATTAAATTTATCTTTTACTGCATTCTGTACTCTGTTGCCAAGGTTTTCTAAGTCAAGTGCAGTTGCATTATTGTAATTGAGCAGAAAATTACAATGTTTCTTAGAAATTTTAGCTACACCATTATCTAATCCTCGGCAGCCAGATTCATCAATCAGTTTCCATGCCTTGCAGCCTATTGGATTTTTGAATATACAGCCAGCAGTTTTTCCTCTTACTGGTTGGCTTTTATTTTTTTTATCAATAACTTCTTTCAATCTTTGCAATATAAGCTCATACTCTGAACTTACTCCTTTAAATTCAGCTTCAATAAAAATCCACCTGCCTTTTAGACTATGTCCACGATAAAAATATCCCATTTCTTCACTGGAAAATTCATATAAATTTCCATCTTCTAGATTCACTGCCCTTATAAATTTTACAACACTCGCAATATCACTACCATATGCACCTGCATTCATTTCTATTCCACCGCCAACTGTTCCTGGAATTCCAGCAAGAAACTCAAGCCCACTAATTTGCTGTTCCCCTGCAAAGTAGGCAAGGTTACTAAGCAGTGCAGCACCACCTGCAACGATGGAGCTATTATCTTTACATTTAATATATGCAAATTCCTTACCTAATTTCACCGTTATTCCTCGAATGCCACTATCTTGCACTATTATGTTAGATGTTGCACCGATAATGCTAATTGGTAACTCAGTATCTTTTATCAAGCACATTAGATCTTCAACGTCACGTGGCTTAAATAGTACATCAGCTTGGCCACCAACATTTAACCAAGTCATTTTAGACATTGAAACATTATAACGGTAGATTCCACATACTTTAGGTAAGCTTATAAGCATTTTGATTTTAACTCTAATCCTGCATCCATACCCATTTTTTCGGCATCTTCTACAAACGAAGTACGCTCAGTGAAGTATATACCTTTCTCATCTGCTAACATACAACAAAGATTCAGCATGTTTTCACTCACATATTCTGCTAAAGCTGCAAGCGGCGTAAAGCATGAACCATTTACTGTCTTCATGAAACTGCGCTCTGATTTTGCCCTTATAAAAGACATATTATTATTAATTTTCTCTAAAAGATCGATAACTTTTATATCATTCTTTCGGCATTGAATGCAAATTGCCCCCTGCCCTACTGCGTTTAACATGACTTTTGGTGATAATACTTCTGTAATTAAATGGTGTTTTTTTAATCTTATCAGTCCTGCTTCGGCTAAAATCATTCCATCAAAATTCTGATTTTGCAGTCTAGTTGTCACATTTCCACGCAGTGGCACTACATTTAAGTCTGGCCTGAGATTTAGTAGCTGAACTTTTCTTCTTATTGAAGAAGTTGCAATTGTAGCCTGCTGTGGCAAAGTTTTTAGGCTCTTATATTTATGAGAAATAAATACATCACATGGACTTAGCCTCTCTAAAGCACAAGGAATTGTTAAGTCCTTCGAGAAAAACGCAGGTACATCTTTTAGCGAATGAACCGCCATATCTATATTATTTTTGAGTAATTCAGCCTCAATCTCCCTGAGGAACAGTCCTTTACCTCCTATTTCAGCAAGGGTTACATTAGCATATTTATCACCAGAAGTTTTGATTTTAATGATCTCAACGGATAGATTAGGAAAAGACTCTAATAACCTTTGTTTTGCTTCCAAAGCTTGGATGATCGCAAGGTCGCTTCCTCTCGTACCTATTTTAACTAGCATATATCCTTCATATTATATGTCTATATTCTATGCCCATTTTTTATTATCTCCAATTTAGTTATTGAACATTTTACAATTAGCCCTTAGTATCACGAACATTTAGTAATCGAGGAGTATGTATGTTTGATATTTTAAAAGATTCTAATGGCAGATTTAATAAAAAGAATATTTTACCTCTTGTAGGTGCCACTGTCGCTATTATTCTAACAGCATTAAGTGCAGTATTAGCAATTCCCAGATTTTTCTCTCACCCCTCTCTATCTAGTCCTCTCGGTTGGAAAGATTCAAGTTATAGTAAATTTCTTGCTAATCACATACCACTTAGCATAGTTATTTTCTTAACACTTGGTTTATGCACTTACCTTGCAATTGACAAAATTAGACAAAACAAACAAACAGAGAATCTGAGAGCCAACTCTGAACCTAATACATGTGTTTATACTGCTTCAATAAATGATGTTCTAGAAGAACAAAATCAATTATAGAGATATTGGTTCTAGGCTTGTTTTTTATCTTTCACGGACCTTTTCATTTAGGTGCTTGTGATTAGCAACCATTCAGTTTACACTGTACCTAAGTATAGTTTAAATTTATGCTGAACAAGTTCACAGTTAAATCTCTTTCAGTATTGCTAATTTTTTTGCTATCTTTATATATAATACTGCCAAACTTCTTTGATAATAAGTTTCTCACCTCAAAAAAGAGGATAAATCTAGGGCTCGACCTGAAAGGTGGATCATCTATACTCCTAAACGTAGACTTAGATTTTTACTTCAAAGAGAAACTAAGCATGCTAACCGATGAAATAAAGGAAGGTCTGTTAACACAAAAGATTGAATTTAGCGCAAAGAACGATAAACAAGTGGTTGTAACTTTAAATAATATTGATGATTACAAAAAAGTTTCAACGTTAATACATAAAATAAACCCAAATTTAGAATTGAGTAGAAAAAATACTGCAATTTTCATTTCATATAAACCGCATTATAAGAATTCATTAATCAATGAGGTAGTTTCGGAGTCAATAATTAATGTCCAAAGGCGCTTAGATAAGCTTGGTACAAAGGAAGTAAGTGTACGAAAACAAGGGCAAAATAAGATATTAGTTCAAGTTCCTGGAGTAGAAGACACTCAGCAGATAAAATCTCTGCTTGGCAAAACAGCTAAGCTAGCTTTTCATTTGGCAAATACTAACATAGAAAAGTTGCAAGATATAGACCATGAAACTACTGTAATGCTCAAAGATTCTTTGGGTAATTCCTACCCGATATTCCGCAAAACTGAAATAGGCGGTGATTCATTAGTTAACGCATCAGTTAGATTTGGCAATTTAGGTAAATCAACAGTACATTTCAAATTCGACAGCATAGCAAGCAAAAAATTTGCAAAAATTACTAAAGAAAATGTAGGAAAGCCTTTTGCAATTGTTTTAGATAACACAGTCTTAACTGTACCAACAATACGTGAACCTATTCTAAATGGAGAGGGAGAAATTAGCGGTAATTTCACTGAAAAACAAGCGAGTGAACTTGCAATACTTTTAAAATCAGGTGCACTACCTGCACCACTTAAAATAATTGAAGAAAAAAACATTGGTCCAAGCCTTGGAGAAGAGTCAATAAAAGCAGGAGAAATTGCAGCAATAATCTCTATCATAGCCGTTGGTTTATCTATAATCATTACTTACGGCAAATTAGGCTTGTTAGCGTCTGTTGCACTCGTTTTTAATGTAATCTCTATACTACTCATTCTTACCTTACTTGAAGCAACTCTTACTCTCCCTGGAATTGCTGGAATTGCACTAACTGTTGGCATGTCGGTAGATGCAAATGTTTTAATATTTGAACGCATTCGCGAAGAAATAAGAGCGGGAAAAAGAACAGCTCGTGCCATTGACGAAGGATTTAAAAACGCAATAAAAACAATTCTTGATTCAAACCTCACTACACTAATTGCTGCGGGAATAATGTTCATTATTGGTAGCGGAGCAATTAGAGGATTTTCTATCACTTTATCGATAGGAGTTTTATGCTCGATGTTTTCTGCAATTATAGTCACAAAACTTCTGATAGAATTGTGCATCAACCCACAAAAGCTAGTACTTTAGTATCTGTTCAGAAGAGTGACAAAATAAGATAGACGAGAAAAGACAACTAAATGGTTGTCATGCAAGTAGCTATCCAGTCTTTTCGTCGTCAAAAACGTTGTAACATGCTCACCAATTTAGTAAGCATAAAAACAATATATTTGTGGAGGAAAAGGAAAAAAGAAACCATCTTCAGGCTATCACAAAGGATATGGCCATAAGATTAAAGATATGGATAGATTTATCAAATTTCTGGATGGATATTAGAATTGAAAAGATAATTGAAGAATTTGGTAATATGTGTAGAAACACAGTATATAACTACCTTAGCAAAGTAAACTATACATATAAAAAAAACTTTTCTTTATCGAGAAAGAGAAACGCAAAGAGTTCATAAAAAAGTAGAAGAAATAAATAAAGAAAACTTGATATACATAGATGAGTCTGGAATAGAGGACAATGAATTTTATGAATATGGGTGGTCTCAAAGAGGCAAGAGGTTATTTGCCCCAGGGTTTAAAAGAAAGAGGGTAAGCATAATTGGAGCACTGAATGAAGGAAAAGTTAAAGCACCATGGATAATTGATGGCTACTGCAATAGTGAGATTTTTGATGCTTATGTAGAAAATGTACTTGTTCCTGTATTTAAACCTGGACAGACTATTGTTCTCGACAATGCGAGCTTTTATAAATCTGCAAGGACAAAAAATTTGATAGAAAATATTGGGTGTAAAATTTTGTTCTTGCCTCCATACTCGCCAGATTTAAATCCGATTGAGAAGTTCTGATCAAGCACGCCATAAGAAAGGCTCTACAAACCTTTTGGCCCAATATTAATTCGGCTATTGATTTTGTTTTTAGTGCTCAGGCAAATCTTACTTCGGTTAGCTATATTACTAAAATCTCGTATTCTACATTTGACTTTAATAGCTCTTTATCTTCCTGAAATCTGGATGTTTTATCAATGCATCTTCTATTCAGCTGTTAGCAAGAACTTTCACTTATTCCATAGCTTTGCGCTATATGGAAATATGTACAGTATTTACACAAATATTCGAGTGCTATTAATAAATATGCATTATTTATTTGGTTTTCCTCCTCTTGCCTTTTTCTTGGCCTCTTCCTCTATTAAAATTTCTATTATTTTTCCAATGTTTTTCCTTTTACTCCTCTTAGTCTTCGAAGCTTCTCTTCATCAAGTTTACTTACCTGCTCAAAATTTATACCTTCCCTAATATTGCTTCTACTACTTGTTTCTTAAGTTATCCAAGAAGTCTAATGGCAAGCACTGACCACTTTTGCTTCAGATGCCCTTGAACAGATATTATTACTAGAAATTAAACATCAAACCAACTTCAATACTATGAGTGGATATATCATCTGCAATAGGTATTGGGATACTAAAGTAACGATAGCCGAAAAAGGTTTTAACTTCTGGGATTATTAAATAATTAACACCAAGCTTTATTTGATAAGCAAACCAAGGAACATTCAGTGGCATTGAATTTTCTGGTGACCCATTAATCTTTTTTAATCTAAAAACTGTTGGCCCTATACCAAGACCAATGTACGGAGCAAATTGTGTATCTTGAATGCTGGAGTTATAATAGAAGTTTAATAAAAATCCAAACACGCTTGCTGATTTCTCAAATACCGGAGGAGAATTACTATCTTCAATATTGGCTGTAGAATACATAGCTTCAAAATCAACTCGGCCATTTTCCCCAGCATAGTAACCTAAAGATACGCTCCTAAGCCACTGGAAATCAATTTTGCCGTTAAATTTTTTTATACTCTGAATTTCATCCACTAATCCCGCTTTGATGAACACTGATACTAATTTTTCTTGCAAAGAAAGATTAGTATTAGCTGTATTGATTAAATTAATAAACCTTTCTCCTATTGCCTTTATACCCTTTACAAATGTTTCTGAATTATCATGGCATATCTTACCACCGTTAGCACTAACATAGAAATCAAGTTTTTTTGATTTTTCCTTTGTAGGTTCAGTTTGATCTGCAATACTTGGCCACATATTTTTCTGATCAGTTATTTGAACAACAGAAGGTTGTTCAACAGAACTATTTTCAGGCTTTTGATATTTTAAATCATTAATTAGTATTTTTTTTTCAGTAACTTCTTCAGAATATATCACATTTTCATTATTGTCTGTTTCTAGTTTTAAGGGTTGTATTTGCTCAATGTGTGTATTGTTACTGATATAAGTAATAAAAAAATAGACACATGGAATGAAGATGAAAAATAAAGCAATAGATATTCTAGTTATCATAAATGAATTATCACTTATAGTATGATTACTATATCATATATTCCTTTAATGTACAAAATTAAGAAATAATATTTCCAATTAAACAATTATTTTCTATTCCTTTAACATGAGCTTTCACAATACTTTTAGCTTGAACTCTTGATGTAAGTTTTATTAATGCAAAATTTTCTGTTCTACCAATATTATTCTGCTCAACCAAAACGCTTTGCTCAGTGCCGAGCAAAGATTGATAAAAACTGCTCATCATTTCTTTATTTATTTCTCTTAGATGCTTTACTCGTTCTTTACGCACATTCTCTGGTATTTGTGGCATTCGTGCAGCAGGTGTATTCTTCCGCTCTGAATATGGAAAAGCATGTAGATAAACTACATTTATTTTTTTCAGTAAATCAACTGTATCCTCAAACATTTCATCAGTTTCTGTTGGAAATCCAGCAATAATATCAGCGCCAAATGCTATATTAGGCCTCAAGCTCTTCATTTTATGATAAAATTCTATCACTTGTTCTCTATTGTGACGACGTTTCATTCTCTTTAGTATTAAATTATTACCAGACTGTAGACTCAAGTGTAAGTGAGGCATAAGTCTTGACTCATTAGCTATTAAATCCATTAGTTCATCATCAACTTCAGCAACATCAATAGAGGAAAGTCTTAGTCTCTTTAACTGTGGTATATCCTTTAAAACTCTTCTAATCATTGAACCAAGTGATTGCTTACCAAACAAATCTGTACCAAAATCAGTAATATCAACACCTGTAAACACCACTTCTTGATACCCATTTTCTATAAAAATCTTAATTTGCTCTATAATATTGTTTACTGGCACAGATCGATTATTCCCTCTTGCCTCAGTAATTGAGCAAAATGTACAGCTATGATTACAACCATTTTGAATTTCAATAAGCGCCCTTGATTTATCTTCAAATCTATTAATGAGAATAGGTTCTACTTGGTTATCACTAACTAAGATTTCATCATTATTTAGTAGATAATTTTCAGCTCTTAGCTTGTCTTGATTACCTAGCACTTTACTTACACCAGGAATATCACTATATGATTTAGGATCTAATTGAACGGCACAGCCAACTACGATAATTTCTTTACTTGGGTCGTTTTTATAGGTCTTACGTATTTTTTGCTTTACTTGACGTTCTGCTTCATTTGTCACTGCACAGCTATGCACCACAACAACATTTTCTCTCTTTGCTTTTTTTAATGCTTCTTTGATTAATTCGCTCTCGTAAAAATTTAGACGACAACCAAATGTTATTACTTCATTCATGCTTTTGCTTTAATAGATCTGAATTATATCAAATATTCAAGCAAAATGACTATTTTTTGGTAGACTTAAACAGAATCGCTAGAGTTGGAGCTCACAGGGAGAATTTGCAGATATGCGGTAAGACCATTTAACATTTTGACATTATGTTCCTTAGAAAAAAAGGCTTAAGGCCAATGATGTTAACCTCAAGCGAATATAAACCAAAAAACATCTTGCTAAACCCTGAAGCTCTACCATGCAAATCCATCTATATCATTTGGTACATAAGTGTCAGAATAAGCTTCATCCAAACTTTCTGCTTTCCATGGAAGCCACGAAGAAGGTTTTATCTTCTCTAAAACTTTACCTGGTATTGATGTTATCTCTTGCTTCACGTCTTCTTTTAATTTTTCTATTTGTAACCGAGCAAAATCTTCCACGCGAACCATGAGTTTATCTGTTAGCTCTTTTATCATATCTCGATTTTGTTCTGCAACTTTCTTTGTAATAGGTACGACAATTTTACTTATAATCTCTGTTCCTAATGGAACAACAATTTGCTTTGCAACCTGATCACTAACAGGTTTAATAAGGTAATCTGCTATACTCTTTGCTGTATTTCCAGTCAGATTTGTTACTTTTTTTAAACCATCACCAATAATACCATAGTTTTTTTGGTACATCATATCTTCATCAGCAACTTCATATCTTCCTAGATCAGCATACATTCCCATTTGTTGGTGAGACAATCCATTTGCATCAGATACATATACGTATTTATTAAGTGAATTGGAATTAGACCGCATAACATTTTCCTAATTACTTATATATGCTTATTTTAGCATGAAACAACTAACAAAACATTAACTTTTAAGAAATCTTCTCAATTAATACATCAATAAAGGTAAAACCACATAATTTTCTCCTTTCTTGATACTATTCTCCTCCGAACTTAGTTCACACAGTTATTCAGGCACTTCTGAATTTACCACTTTATTCCACTGATCTTCATCTAAAATTTACCACCCCCAATTCCACTGCTTTTTTATATCTTGACTAGGTCTTCTCCTACAATTAGGTAATCAGTACTTTTATCTGAAATGTACCATATAACTACACCAAGCTACAAATATGACACAAGAGTTTAGATTATTTTAGTTATTCTCTTGTATAAGATACTCTTTATATCAAAAAGAGGACCATATGAGTGAAGCAACTTTTTCTGAAAAAAATCAGCTTTCTAGAGAGGAAATAGTAGAGTTAACAGAACTTGTGTGTCTTGAACGAAGTGAAGTAAGTGAAAGTGGAACAGGGCTATCAGAACTTATAGCTGAACAGGAGCAAATACTTGAGGATTTAGGAATAGAATCAAAAGAGCTTTTATGTTCTCAGCATACAGGAATGTATGAGAACCTTAGTCAGCCCTATTCTACGGATCTCGAGGTTTTATAGCAGATATATAGATTATCATTATTATTGATACCTACTCAAGAGTTGATATGGCAAACAGACAAAACTGCAATTACTGCCGCTAATCTTTTTAATATATCTTTCTTTGATGGTGCTATTATCGCGCATTTTGACTGATATGGGCTATGATAAACCAGAAAATCACAGCTATATTTAGGAATTGAGACAAGGCCTCATTTAGGTAAATATTGCTATGCAGACTTTTCTTGATAGCAAACATATTGCTTTTTAGAAAAATATTAGTAGCATCAAAAATAGAGATTGATATTAGTTTTTCTGTCAGATTAGGGAACGTTCAAAAAAGTGTGTCAAACCGCATTTTCAATTCAA
>NZ_JAFEVH010000018.1:0-13047 GCF_048054155.1 Wolbachia endosymbiont of Nasonia giraulti | reverse complement strand
TTGAATTGAAAATGCGGTTTGACACACTTTTTTGAACGTTCCCTGTATCAAACATTTCACATACCCTGTACGCTCAATTTGACCACCTATGTTCCTTTTACTTCTTGGCTTATCTCTTTTTGTATTTCCTTTTGAACTTAACAAAGCTTTTCCTTTAACTCATCACCCTCTATCTCTAAAACCTTATTTTCTTACCTATAACTTTTAGCTTAGCTTCCAACTTTTCTATTTTTTGCTGCAAGTCTTTGTAAAGTTCTAAAAGACTAACCATGTTACCTCACTTTTACGATTGGTTTTTATCTTATTTCATCTACCTATTTTGTTGCTTCAATGAATGGGTGAATAAAGCATTTCATGCGCTGTCCTTCACTTGTTCTGCTTGATAGTCACTACTGCTTTCGCTTATATTAGCACTAGAGTATTCTTCATCGTCAACATACTCTTTTAGGACATATCCTCTACCCCAAACGGTTTCTATGTGGCTTATTCCATCATTTGCACTTTCAAGTTTTTTACGTAATTTACACATAAAAACATCAACTATTTTGTTGTCTGAAGGTTCGTCCAAGCCATTGTAAAGATGGTTTAAAAACATTTCTTTTGTCAACACTGCTCCTTTACGCAATGCCAGCAATTCTATCATGGAATACTCTTTGTTAGTAAGGTGAACTGTTTTGCCTTTTACCTCAACAATCCTGTGATCAAAATTGATATTCATATTACCAATCTTTATCACTGATTCGGGATGACCTTTAGTACGTCGGACTATGGCCTTAATTCGAGCTAATAATTCGCTCCTGTGAAATGGCTTGGTTAAGTAATCGTCGGCACCATACCCAAGTCCTTTAGCTTTATGGTTGGCAGCGGAGATACACGAAAGTATTAAAACAGGAACTTTGATTTTTGCACTTCTTAATCTTAACAGTATATCATATCCATCAATATCACCAGGCAGGTGTATATCTAGAATAACTAGATCGTAATAGTCTCCACCCGAGGAAACCATATTATTGTTATAATCTTGTGCAGAAGTAACAACGTCGCAAAAATGTCCATCAGAAGTTAAGGCATTAACTACAGTCTTTGCACTTACTTGATCATCTTCAATTAATAATATACGCATATTTTACACCCCATAAATAATTTATAATTTTAGTAATATATATAACCAAGGAAAGTAACAAATCAAATTTTTATTAATGAATAATAGAAATTACACTTATTAATTAATAGTTAATGTGTCGTTCCAAAATTATACAAATAGATCTAAAATACAATAGATATACTATAATAATACTATTTTTAGTAAATATTGAATAGAAGCTATTTTATTAAAAGAATACTTAGGTTAATAGATATTTAAACTATTTTATACTTTTATGTTATATTTTTAATTTACTTATTCTACAGTTTTAAATTATAAGTAATACTTTCAGGAATATTGAGTGGTAATATCAGTTTTAGGTGCTGGCGCATGGGGTACAGCAATTGCGATTTCATTAAGTAGTAAGAAAAATGTAATTTTGTGGACTCGCAATAAGGCCATGTTTGAATCAATTAAAGAGAAAAGAGAAAGTGACAAGCTACCTGATTGTCCAATTTCTGATAATGTATCAGTAAAATTAGCTATTGAAGATGCAGTTAATGCTTCAGTAATAATTCTAGCTGTTCCCACCCAGTCTCTAAGGGAGATATGTCATCAATTGAATGATTGTAACCTAAAAAAAAATGTAGCAATAATTTTGGCTTGTAAGGGAATAGAAAAATCTACATTAAAATTACCTAGTGAAGTAGTCAATGAAGTTTTACCTAATAATCCTCTTGCTGTTTTTTCTGGTCCTAGCTTTGCTATAGAAGTTGCAAGAAAATTACCATATTCGATGGTTCTTGCATGTCAAAATGAAGTATTAGGTTCAAAATTAGTATCAGAGCTACAGCAAGAAAATATTAGATTGTACCTTAGTAGCGATGTTATAGGAATACAGGTTTGTGCAGCGTTAAAGAATGTTTTTGCTATAGCATGTGGGGTTGTTCTAGGTAGGTTTGGGTTTAATGCTCATGCAGCATTAATTACGAAAAGTATGAGTGAAATTAAGGCTTTATACTCAGCAAAAGTTGGTGACGGCAATGTAGATATAAATACACTACTTGGACCAGCATGCTTAGGCGATTTGGTTGTGACATGCACATCATTAAATTCAAGAAATCTATCTTTTGGATCTAAAGTAGCTAATAGTAATGGTTCTAGTGCTCAGCAGATTTTATCAGAAGGTAAGTCGGTAATTGAAGGTTTTAACACTGCTAAGTCTGCATTTGATTTAGCAGAAAAGCTAAAGATAAAAATGCCCATATGTGAAGCGATCTATAGATTGCTATATGAAAATACTTCTATAGAAGATACTATTTCTGTTCTTGTAAATTAGTTTTATATTTCGGTATATTGTGAAATTTTTATATAAATTAATATCAACATGGTGGCTATCTGGCACGGTAAAAAACATGCCAGGTACTATAGGCAGCTTGGCTGCTTACCCAATTGTTCCTATATTACTCAATGACAGAATTTTAGGTACAGCAATTATTTTTTTTTTATTCTTAGTTGGATTATGGTCTACAGGCAATTATATACAACATTACAAAGCTCCGCATGATCCAAAAGAGGTAGTAATTGATGAAGTAGTTGGTCAATTGCTGACAGTACTTCTAGTTTCAATATTATTAGAACAAGAAATGAATAGCTCTGTATTGTTGGTGTGCTTTTTCTCCTTTAGGTTTTTTGATATAATAAAAGTGTGGCCTATAAATTTGATTGATAAAAATACAAAAGGTCCTTTAGGTATTATGCTAGATGATGTTGTAGCTGCAATTTTAGCCTTTGTTTTTATAGGAGCCTTTTATTGTTTATTGTTGGTTTATGCAGAATAAAAAAATTTGTTATTCAAGCTTAATTATTCAGAACCTAAAGGATTATATACTTTATGCAACGAATTTGTCCAAGTGGGAAATACATGACGAATTTGATAATGTTATATTTACAGTAAATGGTACCAGAGAATCGTTATTTAATTTTGTGTTTTGTGAAGATCAATGTACTGAGCTTTCCATATACAGAACTCTAAATTATCTCAAAGCACGAAATATAGAAGCAACATGGATAATAAGTCCACGTATAAAAATAGGGGGTATTTTAGAAAAATGCGAAATAAAACACGTTAGCACACCAAAAAAAGTTTTACTCAATATAAAAGATTATTTTTTGCCTGATGATGCTGTTCCAAATTTGAAGTTCAATGTTGTAAATAGTAGTGAGCTCTTAGAGCAATTAGATTTACACACTTCTAAAATTTTTTATCATAGAATTAGTATTGTTAGCACATTTTTTCGCCAATTATCGAATTATGATGATAAGAGCTCAAGGTTAAGATTTTTTCTTGTAATGCTAAATAACGAAATTGTTGGAACATGCGGTCTTTATATTCAAGACAGCATAGCTGGTTTTTATAGTGATGGAGTTTTACCAATTTACAGGGGTCGTGGAATAGGAACTCAAATGGTTCTAGAAAGAATAAAGATAGCTAGGCAATTTGAATGCAAATACATAGTAGCACATTGCATGAAACCTTCTGTAAACCTTTATAAAAGATTAGGCTTTAGGGTATTGGGCAATCTTCACTTATATACCTCTTCAGTACAATCTCTTTGCTGAGAGGTTATAAATTTTTATATTTGTTTTAGAATGCTATGTTTTTTTTGTATGAAATAGTTTTACTACTAATTCTAGTATTCTTCTTTTTCTCATATTCTAAATTAAAAATTAGTAATAAAATTAAGGACTTACAACATCAAAATGTTATCATAAATAATTTAATAGATACTGTAAATGATGGATTTTATATTTGGGACGCAAAAAAACGTATAGAAAAATTTTCTCCCAATTTACTAATTTTGCTTAATACTGTTTTTTATTCATTTAATGAGTTTGTAAATTTTTTTGAGCAATCAGAAAGCTTAATTAAAAGTTTTGCTGAGGCAAAGGAAATAAATAAATCTTTTACTCTAGATTTAAAGTCAAAAGACAGTGAGGTTTATTGCACATGTTATGGTAAAAGCATAATAGATTATTCTAATAATGTGATTGGTGTGTTGTTGTGGATAAGGAATATCTCCGATTATAAGATAAAAGCTAATGAACTTGAGTTAGAAAATAGTAAGCTTATGCGAGAATTGGAGAACTATAAAAAAATTTTTGACTCTTTACCATTTCCAATACTGAAGCACAATAAGAATAAAAAAGTAAGGTTTTATAACTTATTTTATGATAAATATATAGGCAGCTCTAAAAAATTTACTGTTGCGAGTGGCTCCTATAACGTAAAACCAGGAGAGTGTGTAATAACTTACAAGAACGAACCTAAGGTTTTTAATTTTGTTGAAGTTCCAATGCAAAATTCTAATAGCATAGTAATGTATGGAAAAGATATTAGTGATGAAAAAAAATTACATACTGAGCTAAGCAATTGTTTAGCTGCACAAGAAAGTTTGCTTGAGAAGCTATCGATTGCTGTAGCGATATATAGTAAGAATCAAAAGCTAAAATTTTATAATAATGCTTTTATAAAAACTTTTCAGTTTGATCCAAAATTTTTGGAGTCTTATCCAACTTATCACGAGATTATGCTTCACCTATTTGAATCTAAAAAGCTTTTAGGAAAAAATGATTTTCAAACTATTAATAATCAAAGACATGAGTTGTTCAAAAGATTACTGGAATCATATGGTGAAACAATACATTTCATGAACGGAAGAACGTTTAGAGTATTAACAATACCCTATGCTTCAGAGGGTCTACTATTTTCTTACGAAGAGTGCCAGAAATAACACTCAAATTCCTCCTCTCTCCACCATAAGCTGTTTTACTTTCGCTATCGCTTTTGCCGGGTTAAGACCTTTCGGGCAGGTTTTTGTACAATTCATTATTGTATGACAACGATACAACTTAAATGGGTCGTTTAAAGAAGCAAGTCTTTCTTCTTTCTTATTATCACGACTGTCAGCAATCCATCTATAAGCTTGCAGTAATATCGCTGGCCCTAAAAATTTATCACCATTCCACCAATAGCTTGGGCAACCAGTCGAACAGCAAGCACATAGTATACAATCAGACAGACCATCCAATTTTTTTCTATCTTCAGGAGATTGAAAGTATTCTTTATTTTGTAAGGCAGATTTATCTGTTTGTAACCAAGGTTTAATCGATTTGTATTGCTCATAAAATTGGCTTAGATCTGGAACTAGATCCTTTACTATATACATATGAGGTAGTGGATATATTTTTACTTCACCTTTTATATCATGTATAGATTTAGTGCATGCGAGAGTGTTGGTACCATCAATATTCATTGCACAAGATCCGCATATTCCTTCTCTGCAAGAGCGTCTAAAAGTTAAGGTTGAATCTATTTCATCCTTTACTTTTATTAATGCATCAAGTACCATAGGGCCACAATTATCCATATCGATAAAAAATGTGTCTATTCTTGGATTTTTATCATCATCAGCAGACCAACGATAAATTTGAAATCTTCTAATATTTTTTGCTCCAGTAGGAGTAGGATAAACCTTGCCCTTTTTATTAACTTTAGAATTTTTTGGTAAAGAAAACTGAACCATATTGCTTACCTTTTACAGCTAAAACCCCTTTTTTGTAAATAACATATTTTGGTATTATCTACCATACTTTTCCTTTTCAAATTCAAGCAAAGCTAAAATCTTGCTCTCTAAACTTTTCATTATAATTTCTTCATCTTCTTTTTGATGATCATAGCCAAGTAAATGCAGCAATCCATGAACTAACATGTGTGCAGTGTGAGTGAGGATAGATATACAGTACTCATGAGACTCTCTTTCTATTGTATCTACTGCAATTGCTATGTCTCCTAGATCACATTCACTAGATAACTGTTCGCATGGAAATGATAGTACATTAGTTGGCTTATCTATTTCTCTAAACTTAAGATTAAGTTGATGTAGCAAGTTATCATCAGCGAGAGCTATTGATATATTTGGTTTATAATGATCTATTTTTAATTCTTTTAGAGAAGCATTAATAATATTTAATACAAAACTCTGTGGGTCCTTCGTAATACTATGCCACCTCTTATCAAGAATATTTACTTCTAACATGAATAAAGCACCAGAAAGGACATTATCCCATCACTTGACATTGGAACCCAAAAAAGAAGAATTATAGACCATCGTATCATACACACAACTATACGAATATTGTACACTAGAAGTATGTCATCCCAGTGCTCCGACACTGGGATCCAGGAATTCTGATTAGACATTAGGTGAGTGAATATAAAAGCTATATTAAAACACAACATTTTTAATGTGGTTGCATTACAGCTGGATTCCAGTGTCAAGCACTGCTTTGTGTTTGATGCAAAATCGGCTACTTCGAAACAAACACTCATACAGCTGTATGTTGTGTGCTGAGGTAATATTGTTTGGCAACAGGTATTACACATCACTCATCCTTATTATTTCATTCCACTCAGTCTCTAAAACCGGAGAAACTGATAAACGTGATTGTTTTAATATAACCATATTTTTCAAAAGTGGGTTTTGTTTTATACTGTTTAACGTCACTTGGTTACTTAAAGGTTTTAAAAGTTTTACATTCACTAGTCCAAATTTGGAGTTATAAACATGATAATACTCCTTTAATACTTCAACTATTCCAAGTATAACTCTCTCTTTACCTGTATGATAAAAAAATGCAAGATCGCCTAATTTCATAGCTCTCATGTAATTTTGAGCTTGATAATTGCATACACCATTCCACTGCGTCACCTGCTCCTTTCCCATTTTTTGCCACGAGTATTCACTTGGCTCTGACTTTAGTAGCCAAAATTGCATTATTTTTTTCTTCTTAAATAAGCTGGTATATCATAAACATTGCTGCCCCACTTAACTCTTTCATTTGTTTGCTCAGTTGAAGCATATTCTTTTGTTTCTGATATTGGAATTTGATTATAAGGCCATTTAAAATTTTTTTCCTCTGCTGGGATCTTGTTTTGATTAACAGATGAATTGTTGTTACAGCTATCAATGCCAGTTGCAAGAACAGAAACTCTAACTCTTCCCTCCATCGCCTGATCAAAAGTAGCACCAAATATTATATTTGCATTTTCATCCACTTCTTCACGTACTCTATTGGCTGCAGCATCAACTTCAAATAAAGTCATATCTCCACCACCAGTAATATTAATCAATATTCCTTGTGCACCTTTCATTGATACATTATCAAGTAATGGATTAGATATCGCAGCCTCTGCAGCACTAATTGCCCTATCTTCTCCTTCTGCCTCTCCAGTACCAATCATTGCTTTACCCATCTCACTCATTACTGTTTCTATATCAGCAAAATCAAGATTAATCAGTCCTGGCATGATCATCAAATCAGTTACTCCTCTTATGCCAATATGCAGAACATTATCGGCGAGTTGAAATGCGTCAGCAAATGTAGTTTTCTCGTTAGCAATTCTAAATAAATTTTGATTGGGAATGACAATAAGTGTATCTACGTATTTTTGCAACTCTTCAAGTCCAAGCTCTGCAATGCGCATACGTCGCACACCTTCAAAACCGAACGGCTTAGTTACAACTCCAACAGTCAGTATCTTTTTTTCTTTTGCTCCTTTATCTTTAACTACCGCTCTTGCTTCTCTTGCTGCTTTTGCAATTACCGGTGCAGCACCTGTTCCAGTACCACCACCCATACCTGCTGTGATAAAGAGCATATGGCTATCTTTTATATGCTCCATAATCTCATCAATTGATTCTTCTGCTGCACCTTTACCAACATCAGGCAAAGCACCAGCACCAAGGCCCTTAGTTAAGTTAATACCAAGTTGAATTTTTTTATCACATAACGACTTCTCTAACGCTTGAGCATCGGTATTTGCTACAACAAAATTTACCCCTTGCAAATTGGATTGGATCATGTTGTTTACAGCATTTCCGCCAGCACCACCCACTCCCACAACAGTAATCCTTGGGTGCAATATGGGTAATTCTGGTAAACTAAGGTCAATTGACATTTAAATTACTCAAATATTAGTGAATTCACTTAATAACAAGTTACTGCTTTTTTAACAATATGCAAACATTTTTCGTTTTGATATATACAAATAGTAAACAAGATTTACTTATTCTTAACATTAATAGATGTAATGATTATAGATTTTCAGATCATACTGCTTAAGATGCAAAAAAAAATTGTGAAAAAGGGATAGGCTTCTATCCCTTTTGCTTTGTTGAAATTACTTATTTTGCTGGTGCGGCGCCAGTGCCAATCCAATTGATTCCGCAACTCCGTACAATACTGTTGATGGATCTTTACCACTAACAAGTGTTAGATTACTCCCATTACTAGTTTTAAGACTACCATCACTATTTTTGTCACAAGCATTAAGTATATCTTGCTTTACTTCCTCAATTTTAGCTGTCTTATTACTGTTTTTATATGCATACACAGGTGCAGTTATTAAAGCTGCTACTGCAGCAAGAACTACCAAACTAGCAACAAGTGGATGAGCAACTGCAAATGCAGACATTGCAGTAATAGCAGGACTAACAAGTGTTGCAGCTTTTGTTCCAACTGTACCAACAAAAGTTGCATAAGCTGGGCTTAAGAGATAAGCAGCTGTAAGCGAGGCTACTGCTATAACTGCTAAAGAAATACCAATTGTCTTGCCTTTATGTTCTTTTACGAGATCCCAACCTTGCACAGGCACTTCTTTAACCGCTAGCCAAACCCCTTTTTTATATTTACTTTTTATTGCTTCAATTCTTGACATAACTCTACTCCAAAAATATTAAAATTTCACTAATGGTAGTATATGGCAAAAAAAAGTTTTCTGTCAAGTAAATTAATTTATTTATACATTCTTATTCTGTAATTCAGCGCTTCTGAGATATGTGCTCTTTTTATTTCCTCACTTTTTGCAAGATCTGCAATGGTTCTTGCGACTCTTAATACACGTGTATAGCCTCGATTGGAAATGTAATTTTCTTTCAGTACGTATTTTAGCAATTCTAACCCTTCCTGATCTGGTTCAGTGAATTTATTTAATGCTTCACCACTGACTTCTGCATTGCAACGAATATTAAATTTACTATAACGCTCAGTTTGAATTTTTCTCGCTGATATCACTCTTTCTCTTATCGTCTTAGTACTTTCTCCTTCTGAACAAATTTCAGGAGAGAATATATTGACGTTTGGCATTTCAATGCATATGTCTATTCTATCAAGCAAAGGTCCTGATATTTTATTTCTATAATCTGTGCCGCACTTTGGAGCTTTGTTGCACGATCTACTTGCATCACCTAAATAACCGCACCTGCAAGGGTTCATTGCAGCTATAAGTTGAAAATTAGCTGGATAAGTAATGTGAACATTTGCACGTGCAATAGTTACCTTTCTATCTTCAAGTGGTTGGCGTAGAGAATCAAGCACAAGCCTTGGAAATTCAGGTAGCTCATCAAGAAATAACACACCATTGTGAGCCATGGTGATTTCCCCAGGCTTTGCATTTTTTCCTCCTCCTATCATCGCTGACATCGAGCATGAGTGATGAGGTTCACGAAAGGGACGAGTTACTTTAAATGTTTCGTTACCGGCTTTTGTTATGCTAGAGATGATATTAACATCAATCATCTCTTGTTCAGTCAAATCGGGTAATAGCCCTATAAATCGCTTAGCAAGCATTGACTTTCCAGTACCAGGAGGTCCAACAAGAAGCATATTGTGTCCACCTGCTGCTGCAATTTCAGCTGCTCTTTTTGCAACAACTTGACCTTTAATATCCTTTATATCTAGAACTGAATTTTTTTCTTTGGGTGCAGCGCTATAGTTAAAAGTTACCGGCTGAATTAACTGCTCACCCTTAAAATGTCTGATAATATCGGTTAATTTCTCTATAGCTAGAATAGAAACATTCTTTACCCATGAAGCTTCTACTCCATTTCCCCTTGGGCAAATTACTCCTTTATTTGCCTGTTTTGCATTGATTGCTGTTGGAAGTACTCCTGAGATTGGTATGACTCTGCTGTCTAGTGCAAGCTCGCCCATAATCATATAAGACTGAACTTTTTCAACTGGTATCACATTCATTACAACAAGTAATCCAACAGCAATAGCTAAGTCATAATGACTACCTTCTTTAAGCAAATCCGCAGGGGAAAGATTAACCGTAATCCTTTTTGGAGGTAACAGAAGATTGATTGAATTTAACGCTGCTCTGATACGCTCTCTCGATTCTGCAACAGTTTTATCCGGCAGTCCAACAATATTAAAAGCTGGAATACCATTTGCCATGTGAATTTGTGCATTAACATTTACTGTGCTGGTTCCCTGAAGTGCAACGGTATTTATATTTGCAATCATACTATATTATATAAAGTTATTAATATAATATATTGACAAAGTAACGAAGTAAACAGTAGCTGTTAAAAGTGGTTTAATTTAGCAAAAAAGTGTAGTACTCTATCACTTTGCTGATTATATATGTTTATAAGAATAATCGCTTTTCTTTTGCTATATTCAAGCGCAGTTTTCTGTAGTGATTGTAACTTTAACTTACCATATCGTGGGCTCAGTTGTGATTTGGATCTATCATATAGAAATTTAAGTAATATAAAGAAATTATTGAATAACAAAGATAAGTTCGTTGCACTTACGTTTGATGATGGACCGTCTTATAATAGAGCAGGAGATATTATTAATATTCTGGAGAGCAATAAAACAAAAGCGACATTTTTTGTGCTTGGTGAGCGTATAAATAAAAAAACATCTGAAATAGTAAAAAAAATCTATCAAGCAGGTCATGAATTAGGTAATCATTCTTGGTCGCATAGGAAGTTGACATCACTTTCAAGTGAGGAGCAATTGCAAGAACTGGAAAAGACAAATGTGGCAATTAAAAATGCAACAGAACAGAATGTAAAATGGTTTCGTCCACCATATGGATGTCACAATGATAATTTGATCGAAAATACTAATCGATTAAATATGTATTCCATATTATGGACTGTTGATTCTCTGGATTGGCAAGGTGATAAATCAGAGATTCTGGTTGAAAGAGTTTTAAGCAATGTACATAATGGAGCGATTATATTGTTCCATGATCACGATAACAAATCAAATACAGTTGAAGCTTTACCCCAGATTATTGAAATACTAAAAAAATCGGGTTACAAACTTGTTACCTTAAGTGAGTGGGAAGAAAGTGTTTGTGATGTAGTGAAAGCTAGAAATGTGCCAGTAAAAGGAGAAGGAGTGCATTCTAAAGGAATTCTATGTGGACAAAAAACAAGGTCTTCAACCGCAGGGCATTCATATTAGGTGGTATTCAGCTTACTATTTCTGCTATTTTTAGTTATAGGTTGTATACTTTACAAGTACGAGATAGACAAAAATATGAAGTGCTATCCAATAATAATAGGATAAAAGTTGTTACTATTGTGCCTAAACGAGGCAGGATTTTGGATAGGAATAGCGTTGAACTCGCAGTAAACAAAATTTCATATATTGTTTTATTTGATGGGCAAAAAACCTTTACTAGGGAAGCTGATTTGCAGATGTTATCAGAAATTAAACCTGATGCAACAAAATCATCAGATACAAAAATAACTGCTCTTTATAAACGTTATTACCCGTTTGGTTCGATATGTTCTCATATAATCGGATATACAAAAAGACAGCAAGACATAAATGAAGCAGGGGTTAGTGGAATTGAATATACATATAATCATGTATTAAAAGGCAAGCCGGGAAAGTCCGAGCAGGAAATAAATTCTAAGAAGCATATCACGAGAGAGTTGTCTAGTATACCGCAGCAAGACGGACAAGATATACAACTGACAATTGATGTTGATTTACAGAAGAAAATTGCAGAGATATTTAAAGACCACCAAGGTTCCACAGTGGTAATTGATGTAAATAACGGAGAAATTTTAGCATTATATAATTCACCTTCTTACGATAATAATCTTTTCACTAGCAGATTATCAAATGAAACTTGGAAAAATTTAAACAATCCTTCATTACCGCTTGTAAACCGTGCATTATCATATCAAATTCCACCTGGTTCAATATTTAAAATAATAGATGCGCTTGCGGGTTTAAAAGATGGAATAATAACACCAGAAGAAAAGTTCTCGTGTAGGGGATATATGAAAATAGGTGAACGAAAATTTCGTTGCCTAAAAAGCAAAGTCCATGGATATGTATCTTTAAACGAGGCAATGGCCTTCTCATGCAACACTTACTTTTATAATATAGGAAAAAAAATAAATGTAGATTCTCTACTAGAAATGGCTAGCAAATTTGGTATTGGAAGAGGACCATTAATTGGAATGTTTAAGGAAGAAGCTCCAGGATTGTTGCCTGATGTGGATTGGCGTGCACGCAAGCTGTATTCAGAGTGGTATTTAGGTGATACCATTAACTTAGTTATAGGACAAGGGTATTTACTTACAACGCCATTACAGCTTGCGGTTCTTGCAGCGAGGGTTGCAACAGGAAAGGAGGTAATTCCCCACATTGAGATGAGTAAACCAGGGCAAGACTTTCTTGATATTGATGTGAATCGTGAGCATCTTAGTGTGGTTCAAAAAGCTATGTTTGACGTGGTGAATTCTAACTATAGAAAAGGGCTAGGCAGTATACAAATTGCTGGCAAAACCGGTACACCAGAGATAAACTCTAAAGGTGAAAGTCATAAATTGTTTATCGCTTATGGCCCCTACCATGATCCGCGCTATGCAATCTCAGTGTTTATAGAACACGGCAAAACCCCACGCCAAGATGTTGCAATTGCTAGTGAGATATTGCAATATATGCTTGAAAAATGAACTTATGAAATTGCCATATATGTTACTTGTAATTTATATATTCAAATCAGAGCTTTGAAATTAAAAAAAAGAAACGAAAATTGGGGAACGTTCAAAAAAGTGTGTCAAACCGCATTTTCAATTCAA